>CAZDIO010000066.1:0-1839 GCA_964505555.1 uncultured Bdellovibrionales bacterium | reverse complement strand
CAAAACGGCGCTTCGATTCCTGTCGTTGCGAGCGAAGCGAAGCAATCTCATATTACAAATAAGGGTTCGAGATTGCTTCACTTTGCTCGCAACGACAGGAGGGGGGGGAGTTCTCTATTACGAACAAACGCCGTATTTTTTTCCTATCTTTCGAAATGCTTCGAGGGCCTGGTTCAATTGCTCCGTAGTGTGTGCGGCGGAAATTTGTACCCTAATTCTTGCTGCTCCTTTTGGCACCACAGGAAAAGAAAATCCGATTACGTAAATCCCCTCTTCAAGAAGGTCTCGTGCCATATTGGTAGCAAGAGCAGCATCCCCAAGCATGATCGGCACGATGGGATGAACACCAGGTCGTATTTGAAAGCCAGCTTCGGTCATCTGTGTTCGAAAATATGAAGTATTTTTTTCAAGGGTATCTCGAAGTTCTGTTGTACGAGACAGCATCTCAAGAACCGCAATGGTGGCAACAACAAGTGCTGGCGGGAGACTATTACTAAAAAGATATGGTCTTGAGCGTTGTCGCAAGAGCTCAATTAACTCTTTTTTCCCAGTAGTGAACCCTCCACACGTTCCCCCTAATGCTTTTCCAAGAGTTGAGGTAATGACATCAATCTCCCCAAGCACACCGCAATGCTCGACACTTCCTCTTCCGGTTTTTCCAAAAAACCCCGTGGCATGGCTATCATCTACCATCACCATCGCATTGTATTGCTTACAAAGCTTAACGATCTCAGCAAGTGGTGCTACATCTCCATCCATCGAGAAAACACCATCCGTTGAAACCATCCGTAGACGTTGAGACTGAGCCTCTCTAAGACACTGTTCCAGATGATTCAGATCCGCATGCTCATAACGGTATCGTTTTGCTTTACAAAGCCGAATACCATCAATAATGGAGGCATGATTAAGTGCATCACTGATGATTGCATCCTCTTCTCCAAGCACTGTTTCAAACAGTCCTCCATTTGCATCGAAGCAAGAGGTATAGAGAATCGCATCCTCTGTCTTTAAAAACTGTGAAACTTTTGCCTCAAGCTCTTTATGGACAGATTGCGTTCCGCAGATAAACCGTACTGAAGAGAGTCCAAGACCCCAATCATCAAGCCCCTTTTTTGCCGCTTCTCGTAGCTCCTTATTGTTAGAGAGCCCAAGATAGTTATTGGCACAAAGATTGATTACCTTCTTCCCACGAACTTCAATAAGCGTAGACTGCGGAGACTCAATAATCCGCTCCTCTTTATAGAGACCTTCGTTTCTTATTGAAGTAAGAAGCTGAACAAAATGCTCACGGCTTGTCTCAAACATCACTATCTTCCCACTATCTTCCCGGATAGAGCACGACTTTCTGTTCATCTCCAGCAGCAAAGCGCTTGAGCGCTTTTGAAAAATCTTCTAGTGGATATTCCCCGGTGACTAGGTTCTCCACCTCTAAGCCGCTTTCTAAAAACTGAATCATCTGATGCCAGGTGCGAAACATCTCTCGACCAATGACACTGTAGGTTGTTACCCCTTTCATAATCACATTCTTCCAATAATCACGAAGAATAATGTCTTTCTCTTTAGGGATTCCTAAGAGTGACACCTCTCCACCAGCACGCACTAAAGAAAAAGCTGTATTAATTCCTGAAGCTGAGCCAGAAAGCTCAAAGCACACATCACACCCGCCCTTAGAAAGAGCGAGAAGATTATCAACTACCCCAGAGGCTCTGCCATCAATAATCGTCACACATTTGTGAACACCTTTGGTATCCACCCATGCCTTTGCACGGTCCAAAGCTCGATCGTTAATATCAATAATAAAAATATGCGCCGCTTTTAAAAACAGGGCGATCTCACAAG
>CAZDIO010000065.1:0-34821 GCA_964505555.1 uncultured Bdellovibrionales bacterium | reverse complement strand
GTGGTCGCTCGGGGGGGGCGCGGGCCCCCCGTATCCCCACGACAGGATAGAGCATTTCTTGTGTTAATAGCTTTTTAGTCAAAGCGTGTTGTCTTGTTGAAAGGACTAGGGTTTTTTTGGAGGAGCGGATCATGAACGATCGATCAGTTAATTTTATTGGCAATAGGCACGAAGGAATTCTCCATCATGGAAGAACGCCTCAATGCCAAGCAGCGGCTTCTCGGGTAGCGAAAAGAAATCGCGTTCCCATTTCTCTTCCTTCTTCCTGCGTGCCTTTTTCGGGAGATTTTTTTAAGCAGATCCGCGGACACAATTTTCAGATCTGTGGATGTCCCTACCATGAAGGAGAGGAGCCAGCGCGCACGTTGCAAAATCGAGATGGCCAAGAGGCCGATGTTCCTTCACGGTTGCTCCGTTGGCTGATAGTGCTGTTTGTTGCGATCTTCTTTGGATTCATATTGATGTTCGCACAGACCATTAACCGGCCTTTCTCATGGTCACTGGAGAATCTCGCACCCTTTATTGTGTGGGGAGGGTTCTTTGTTTCTGCTCTTGGTTACGCCTTTTATGTCGACTACAAAACATCGGTCAAAAAAGGTCTTTCCGAGTATGCTCTCCCCCATATTGTAATCTCGTTGGTAATGATGGTTGGCGCTTTAATAGTTGGGAGTACCGTATCAACCGATGAGAAGCGAGTTTTTACAATTAGTGTAGCAGGTCTCTTGTTCGCCATTTTGTATCTCTGCTTCTCGTTTGTATGGTTTACGAAGTGTGTGAATGTTTCCAGACAAAGTTCAAAATGAGGTTTCACCTGTCAATCCCGCGCTGGGCGTTTATCAGCGCGGGAGGGAAGGCTTAGACAATGCAACACGACTTCTTTTCATAGCTTAGGGTGACCTAATCCTGCTAAAAGTCGGGCCGTTCTGCTTTTTTGCGAAATCTGCTATAGACGCCGGGGATACGCACTCGAAAGGAGTATAACCTTAGGGAATAGATCGTATTTTTGGGGACGAAGTAGTAACAGGAGGACACTTCAAAGCAGATGACATTTAATAGCAGTGCTCTTCGATCAAAGTTTCCTGAAATGGGAACAAATATTTTTACAACCATGAACATGGTTGCAAAAGAACATGGGGCGATCAATTTGGCCCAGGGATTTCCCAATTATGATTGTCCTGAAGAGTTGAAAGCATACATTACTGAGGCAGTACATAACGGGAAAAATCAATATGCTCCCATGCCAGGAATTCCGGAACTTCGTTCCGCTATCTCGACGAAGGTGGAATCCCTGTATGGAACAAAGTTTGATCCCGAAGATGAAATAACGATTACCCCAGGGGGACATTGTGCATTGATGGCGGCAGCAACCGCGGTTCTTCACCGCGGTGATGAAGTTATTATCTTTGAGCCGAGCTTTGATTGTTTTGCACCGATCGTCACCCTTGCTGGAGCAGTCCCAGTTTTTGTAAAGCTCAGGTTTCCTGAATATTCAATCGATTGGGATGAGGTGCGATCGAAGATTACCGATAAGACACGACTCATTTGGTTAAACACTCCACATAATCCAACTGGAGCAACCCTGAGTGCTGAAGATATGAAATCGCTCAGTAGCATTATCCGTAATACAAATATTATTATACTAAGCGATGAAGTGTATGAGCACATTGTTTTTGATAAACTGGAACACCAAAGCGTTTGTCGATATCCGGAACTTATTGAAAGAAGTTTTGCGATCTATTCTTTTGGTAAGGTGTATCACGCCACCGGCTGGAAGGTCGGATATTGTCTTGCTCCTCGTCCTTTAATGCAGGAGTTTCGAAAGATTTACCAGATGATTATGTTTACGGTAAATCATCCAGCGCAGTGGGCATTGGCTCAATATCTAAAGAACCGAGAGCATTATCTGAATCTTCCTGCGTTCTATCAACGAAAGCGAGATCTATTTTTAGAGCGCTTGAAGGAATCTCGGCTGGAGTTTCTTCCTGCTCGCGGAAGTTATTTTCAGTGCCTGACCTACAAGCAGATAACGGATGCCCCAGAGATGGAGGTTGCAAAACGTTTTGCTCGTGAGGCTAAAGTTGCCTCAATTCCACTTTCTGCCTTCTATAGCGACGGGACCGACAATGGAGTGTTGCGGTTTTGTTTTGCAAAAACTGATGACGTTCTTGAGCAAGCTGCCGAGGCGCTTTGTAAGATTTAGTTATGGTTATGCAAGATTTAAAAGTTCTTCTTGTCCAAACACAAACTATCTGGGAGCGTCCGCAGGATAATTTTACAAATCTTGATCAGCTACTTCATCAACAGCCTGCGGACCTTATTGTGTTACCAGAGACATTTAGTACCGGGTTTTCTATGAATGCTCACGCACTTGCAGAAACAATGGATGGCCCTGCAGTGTCTTGGATGAAAAAGACAGCGAAATCTTTCAATGCGGTTATTACAGGAAGTGTGATCATTTCAAGCGAAGGGCGCTTCTTTAATCGCTTGCTTTGGGTTTCTCCAGATGGAGGGATTGAATATTATGACAAGCGACATCTTTTTGGATTGATGGGAGAGGATAAGGATTATTCCTCAGGCACAGAACGAAAGGTTTTTTTGCTTGGCAATTGGCGAATCTGTCCACAGATCTGTTATGATCTTCGCTTTCCAGTCTGGTGTCGAAATCAAGATGACTACGATGTCTTACTTTTTGTTGCAAACTGGCCGACGGTCAGACGCACAGCGTGGAATATTCTCCTTCATGCGCGCGCGATAGAAAATCAATGTTATGTGATTGCGACAAACAGGGTTGGACGTGATGGAAATGATCTCGAATTTGGCGGCGGATCGCTTGTGATTGATCCTCTTGGGAAGACTCTGGAAGAGCTAGGTTCAGAACAGCAAATTTCTACTGTAATTCTTCAGCATGCTGAGTTAACAACGATTCGCTCAAAACTCCCATTTTTGAAAAATCGAGACTCATTTTTGCTCGCAAAATAGCGTCCCATTTATTTTCGTAACCGGGGTTTCCAAGGATAGTGCTGATAGTAGTGCAGTTCGGAGGCATGACCGTCTTTTGAAAGAGCATAGAAACGAACCTGAGAGCGTTTTTTTGCTTTAAAAGAGGATGCTGGGAACTCAAAGATAAAACCGCTCTGTAGTGCCCAATCGCCGTAAGAGGTGGAGATCTCATTTCTTGTTAGTGATGTTTTCTTTGAGTCTAGAAAGCGGTTGTCAATAAAACCAACGATTGATTCTGGAAGTGTTTTTGTTCTGGAATCTGCCGCCCAGCCCCAAACAAGAATCGCGTTGTTTTTTACCTTTGTTCCGTCAACCGAACCACGGAGCTTCTCGTTTGTGATCCGATATTTCTTTCCTGTATTTGAAACAATGAACTTATCTTTGTCTTTTTCCTCGAACGAAAAACTCTCTTTTCTCCTCTCTTGGAGCTGCTTAAGAGAGACCGAACCATTGGCATCAGGAACAATTTCATAAAGAGCAACCGCATTCTCCCCATGTTTTAAGGCGTGCTCTGGAACAAAAAATGAAAAGGTTCGGCTTGGTGTATTTCCTTGAAAAGTTTTTGTCGTACTTTGAACCACTCCATTGAGAGCCAACGCCAGGGGAGCTTGAGGAGATGGGTGACCTTCTTTGAAGTGAAGTTGTCCGGTGATGTGCGCGGGGAGGAGCCTTTTACTCAGGTCCACTTTTTTAAGAAAATCCCACTGAACTAATTCATAATCCCCCCGACCCGAAGAGAGTGTGAGTTGAGAAAGAGATTTTCCTAAAAGCTCAGGATAAATGGCACCAGAATAAATGTCATAAGAGGAAGAAACGCCGTTAAAGAGAGCGTTCAATTTTTTTACGGAGGGGGAGGAGCGAAACAAGTTGTTTTCGAAACTTAACTTCACACCGGTTTCGTTGTTGTAGAAATATTTCTTTGTCTTTGGGTTTTGAGGCGAAGAGAAGAGAGAGGCTCCATCCAGCTTCCAGGGAAGTTTTGTCTTCAACACCTCTGCAATGGTGGGTAAAATATCTATTACCTGGACGTTGTTGTCGTTTATAACGCCTTTATTTTGGTCGGGAAGTTTTACAAAAAGCGGTATAGGAAGAAGGTCGTAATAATTAGTTTCTGTAAGCGGTCTTCGTAGGTCTCCTGGTTGAAAGCTCACACCGTGATCGGAGGTAATCACGAGAAGGGTTTTATCATAGAGTCCTTGTTCTTTGAGGTGGAAAGTTAACGCCCCAATTAATTTGTCCAAGTATTGTATCTGAAACAGATGTCGTCTGAGCGCCTCAGTGGTTGCCACCTCATCTTCTACCCAACGTTCATGTTGGCCACGGCCTTCAAGTTCGTCGCTTGTGTAGAGTTTTCCCGAAGGGAGATAGTTCCAAGGGTTATGTGGAAAAAGAACATGGAGAAAGTGAAGCGTAGGTTCGGTGCTAGGAGCAATTGTGCCAATAAACTGTTTTATGAGCCCAGGGCGATCATCTTCTAATGCTAAAAAAGCCTCTTTTTTGAAATCAAACAGTTTCTCCTCCTTTTCTTCTTTCCTTTTTTCTTTCCAAAACCCACTCCAGGCACTTGAAATGTCTGGAAGCGATCCTGAGAACTCAGCAGGAACAACGATGTGGAGATACACCGCGACTAAATCTTTGATTATGCTTGTGAGATTCTCAATGAGAGAAGGTTTTTGAACAAGCCTATTGCAAACATGTTCTGGGCAGAGATTGGTAATGCTCTCATGTGCGTTTATTTTGTAATAGGGTGCAAGAGCAGTAAAAAGATTCTTCGGGTGTTCTGTTGCAGAGGGGAGACTTCTTTTTATGGGGAAGTTGCCGGTTAGAATCGCCGGGATAGCGAGTTCGGTATAGTCACTCACTGTCGTTGCATTTCGAAACCAGTAGGATTCTTGTGAAAGGGAGAAAAAATTTGGAAACCGCTCTTTGTTGATCTCTAAATTTTCATTGAGAAGAGGAAAAAGTGGAAACTCATCAAGGATTATAAAAACAATCGGCGGGGTATCTCCTGGTTTACTTGCAGCAATGATTTGTGAATCGTTCGTGCGAAGAGCACGACGAACTTCAGAGCCGAGAAGAAACTGAAGAGGAACAATCACAATCCCTACGCTGAGAAATGTCATAAACAAACGAACAGCGTGAAAGCGGTAATAGAAAAAAGTAAAAAGGAGAGAACCTACCATGGCAACCAGGATACATTGCTCTCCTGTTAACCACGTTGCTTTTGAAAATGCTTGAAAGACTCCAAGAGAAAAAAGTGCTGCAATGAGCAGAAGATGGAGAGCCTTTTGAAGGCGAAAGTGAACAAGTCGACCAACCCACTGGAAAACCAGAAGGACACTGGGAAGACCAATAATAATCAGCGTGATTAGCATCAGTAACTCACCCTTTTCTATGTGACGAATTGTAAAGAAGGCAGGATTTTTAGAAAGGACAGCAAATAAGGGTTGAGCGATAAAGAGGGAAACAAGCACAAAAAGATGACTGCTTTCTGAACTGATGAGTGGAGTCTTTGTTTTTGGTAAACTTCTGTGAAGGAGGTTCATTTAGGATTCTTTACTAGATGAAAGATATTGATTCAAGAATCAAACCAAGAAATCTAGTTTTTTCCTGTCAAGGAGAGAATAAAAGAAAGATTTATAGAACCACAGAGACATAGAGAACATTAATAAAATCTCTTTTCTCTGTGTCTCTGCGCCTCTGTGGTTCTATAAAAAATCCCTAACATAATTAGCTGCGATCTTTAACCTAGATGAGATTGCTTCGCCCGCAACAGCAGAAACGCCTACTTCTCTTCAATATTGACCCGTTCGAGAATGATTTTCTTTAGAAGTTTACTTCCTGCTCGATCGAGTCCATCGATATGAGCAAACCTTCCTGATTCAATAGTGGGGGTTGAGATGTGAAGATCAAAAAGACAAAGAATAAAATCAAGGATATCTTGGTCGACATAGACGTCGGTAATTTTTGAAAATGGCAAGGTGATCTCCCTCTTGGTGATAACGCCCTTACGAATGACGACGTTTTTTTCGTCCATATCGTAGAAGTAAAAGCGGAAATAAAGATACTCCCAAAAAGGACTCCAGAGAACAAGTACGACAAAGAAGCCAACAACAAAGAAGGTTATACTGCTTTCATACTTCAAGACATAACTTCCAAAAGTTCCCGTCTCTCCTGTGTGAAGCGCCTCAATAGCTGCAAAATAAAGAACGAGCACAATTGCTGAGGGGATAGAGAGCAAAATAATTTTACCCAAACTTTTTTTTAGAATTTTTCGAACACGAAGAGGAACGGTGCTACGAAGAGGTTGTTTGTTCGCACTCCCAATCTCGGCAGAGGAGATCCCAGGAGAAAAACTATTACTGCTTTTTGTGGGACTTTCGTTTTCGCTTTTTTCCATTGCGTTCTTATCCATAGGCTCTTAAAAAACGCTATTTCAAATCAAGCTAATCATACACTGTTTATCTGTAAAAGGCTACAGAGAGAGCGATGGTTTGCTATTGTAAAAAGCAATCGCGTATCTTTTCCCCGAGCTCATTTTTAGTGAGATGAAACAAGCTGTTGTGGTCTGCATCATCGTTGAGTGTAAAGCTTGCTTTTCCTCTTCCTCGATAAGAACGAAAAACTTCTTTCCCATGATGTAGATTGATCAGCGAGTCTTTTTTTCCATGAAAGACAAGAAGGCAGGTGTCGTCCAGTTTTGAGACATATTCTCTTGTAGGGAAAGAATACCATAGAAACGGAGAGAGTAACCCGATGAATGGGCGTTCTCTCGCGAGTTCGGGAATACTTGTATACGGAGAGAGGAGCACTAAGGCGCGAGCCTTTTTCTTTTCCGCAAGAAATGCGGCAGGGCCTGTTCCTATGGAGATACCAAAAAGGGTCATCTGTGCTGGAGTAAGTTGCTCTTTTTTTATTACATAATCCCACACTGCTTCAGCATCGGCGTAAATCTTTTTTTCACTTGGCCATCCGGAGCTTCGGCCATAACCGCGGTAATCAAAAATGTAACTTTCCATTCCGAGTGAAGAAAGAAAGTTTTGTATAGAAAAAAAGCCTCGCAAAGGCCCACCGTTTCCTCGAAAAATGATCGCCGCGCCCTTTTTTAAAGTGCCGTCTCCTGCTGCAGGAAGGTGCCAAATATCGATTTCATCTCCATCGCTAGTTTTTAGCAGTTCATTTTCTAGTTTTGGATCAAGAGCCTTGAGGTTTTCTTCGGCAGAAAGAAACGGCCGATAGAGAAGCCAGGGAAAGATCTGCACATCTTGTGTCAGCACAAGAAGAAGACAGAAGAGAAAAGCAGCAAGGAAGAGTTGTCCGAGTGTTTTTAGAGATAAAAAGGAGTTGTTTTTGAACATTTCTATTCCTTGAGATTTGAAAGGAAAACTAAAACATGAGAAAATAGCCAGAGCAAGTTGGAAGCAGGAATTGATGAGTAAAGCCTTTATAAAAGAAAGTGATGAGGTTTCGGATCTTGATGAGCCGGATACCACTGTCGATCTTGGGCAAACAAAAAACTACATTACCCCTGGAGGGCTTAAACGGCTTCAGGATGAATTGTATCAATTAAAACACAAAGAGCGTCCTGAAGTTTGCGCTGTCGTCTCTTGGGCGGCAGAAAACGGAGATCGCTCTGAAAATGCAGATTATATCTATGGGAAAAAACGTTTACGAGAGATTGATCGCCGTATCCGTTTTTTAGCCAAACGACTCGATACCGTCGAGGTAGTGGATCCTCTCCTTATTGAGAAAAAAGATCAGGTGCTTATTGGGGCCACGGTGACAGTTGTTGATGAGGAAGGAATAGAGAAAACGTATGCGATTGTTGGAGTTGATGAAACAGATCTCTCTAAGGGGAGAGTAAGTTGGATTTCTCCAATCGGCCAGGCGTTGATGAAAGCAAGCGTTGATGATGTCGTAATCTTTCGCTCGCCAAAAGGAGTAAGAGAACTCGAAATAAAAGCCATTCAATATATTGAGCTTCCTTAGAATAAGTTCGTGTAAAACCTATTCTAAGAAGATTGAACACAGAGTTTCACAGGGCTACACAGAGTAAAAAGAAAAGATTTTAGATTGAGAACCTCCACACGAACCCTCCCCTGTCGTTGCAATCTCGAACCGTTTGTCGCAATACGAGATTGCTTCGCTTCGCTCGCAACGACAGGGGAGGGCATTTATTTATATTTTAACTCTGTGGAACCCTGTGAAACTCTGTGTTCAATTTAGAAACATCAAATAGCTCTAGCTGTTTCTCTGCACAGCGTTTTCGTTTAGCACGGGATTTTTTTGGAAGTAATCACGCGACTCATCAATTATTTGTAACACCCACTGAAACACCCCATCCCAGTTGATGACATCGGCATATTTATTAATAAAGAAGCTACAAAGAGTAAAAACAATTGGTGCCGCTACTGCTCCAAAGAAGCCTTCAATTTCAATTCCAGGGACAAGTTTGATGACGACCCAGAAGAGAATTCCATTGGCGATGAGAAGTAAGGCAGTCTGAATGCTAAAACTCTCTGGCAGGTGAAAAAAGAGAGCTGCATCCCAAAATTTTGCATTCACAAATGCAAGCGTAAGCACCGCAAGAAAGGGCCCTAAGATACTGGTAATTTTTAACTGTGGAAGAATCAGAGCAGTAAACGCCATCGCCACACTTTGGAGGATCCAGTGATGAGAGTTAGAAAAGAGAAAATCCATTTTTATGCCACCTTCTTTAGGGGTTTTATTTTGTCATGATTGTTTGCAGGCCGAAAGGCAAATCTTTTTGAGAAAAAACGAAAGAGAGATCGAAAACCAACTTCACGAACAAAAGCCTCAAACAATAAAAGGAAAAAAGAAAGAACAAGGAGCGGGAGATAGAGACTCTCTTTTGTCTCAATTTTTCGTTGATAACTCGAAACCTCTTTTGGTTTCGGATTCAGCATACCACCACTGAGATACGCAATATCTGAGAGGTTCTGAATGGAGATTCCTTTTCCGGGAACTTCGCCAAAAGCATCTCCAGGAATAGTTACCGCAAGAGGTGGAAGCTTTGTCTTTCCATAATCGATCTCTAATTTGTAATCTCCTGGTCTTCCATTGGTAATTGTACCGACAAATCGTCCGCGAGCTGAGGATTTAAAGAGCACGTTTTTCAATTCACCCCCAGGTTCGATGACTTTTGCACTAATGTGGGGAGAACTAGCTCCAAGGAGAGCATCATCATAGAGAGCTAAGTCAAACATGATACTTCCTCGATTTACGTTGTAGCGAAGATCAAAATCAATCTCACCTGACAGTCCGGTTTTTATCTTTGCTGATTCAATGAGATCTCCCCAAAATTTTGAAAAACTCTCCCACTCAAGCCACGGTTGAGACCACCGACCATTTGCATCAGAGCTAAAGGCAATTACCTGCCCCTGTCCGTAATCCCAGCTTGTTAACACCGGATAGAGTTTATCTTGTTTTGAGGTTACAAGTTCCAAAATGGCTTTCTCTTTAGGGACAGTTTCAACGAAGCCACGAAGATCAGGAAACCGACTTACCGCATTATTCAGTGCGGATTGGAGACCGTCTTTCCCAGGAGAGACAGGGAAATCTTGATTTTCTTTTAGTGTTTTTTCGCCGGTCGAAACCTTAATATCACGAACAAAGATCTCTGGGAGATTTGATGGATCAAGGGTTTGATAAAACGCTCCTCGACCTTGAGAAGAGAGCATCTTCATAAAAGGGACATCGGCATCAAGGCCAAGTGCGATTGCCGATAATGTAATATCTGAATTTTTTAAATGCCCTAATTCGCGGAGATACTCATCCCCTGCTGGTGGAACCTTTCCGTCACTAAGAACGATAATATGTTTCCTACTTGCTTGTGATTTTGCAAGATCCTTTCGTGCAAGAGCTAGAGCTGGGAGGAGATTTGTGCTCCCTGCTGCGGTTAGATTACGAAGCCGCCTCTCTGCAATCGGCTTTACCTCGCGTACCTTATCAAGTCGGATCAACACAAAAGGAGCACTGTCGAAACCGATTACTCCGACAAAGTCTTCATCTTTTAGAGTCTCAATCGAAGTAAATGCCGCACGTTTTGCGGCTTCAATTTTATTATTTTCGAGCATGCTTCTTGATTTATCGATCACCAAAATTACCGCAGCATTGAGTCTTCGTTTTTCTGTTTGCGGGGGGACGAATTTCACCGGAGAGATCTCCTCAAGAGGGGTATCAATATAGCCACCAAGTCCAAAACTTCTCTCCCCTCCGATAATCACAACACCGCCTCCTGACTCAGTAAATGTTTTTAGAAGTGTGAGAAATTCTCCTGGGAGTTGACGTTTCGCAACGTTGTTGATGAGCACCGTTGAATATTCAGAGAGGGAAGAGGGGATTTTGGAGCTGCCATCGGCAACGATATCATCGATCGCGTAGCCTTTAAGGGGAAGAAGCCGCCCAAGAATTCGACGATCATCGGCGGCACCACTTAAGAGTAGTACGCGCGACTTGTTTTTTACCGAGATCCATCGATGTTCTTCGGATACAACTTTTTCTTGTGGGAAAGAAAGGGGTGTTAGATAAGCTTTAAATCGCTGCAATCCTCCTTCAAGAGGTGGAGTCTTTACCGTCATAAGCTTTTCTTCATCCCCTTCAACAATAACATTAGTGGAGATGAGTTTTTTATCATTAAGCCAAACTTCCAGCCGAGCATCTTGTTTTGCTTGCGAACTATTTTGAATCGTCGTTCTAACTTCTACCAGATCTCCAGCGTGTGCAGTGACTGGAGCATAGAGGGAGGAGATCAGAAGGCGATCTTTGAGAAAATGTTTTTGATCCGGCACCAGAGGATATATTCGCACCCCAAGAGAACCCGCCAATGCAGCTGCTTTTCTCCCATCCCCAAGCGTTTCAAAGCCATCGGAGAGAAGCAGTACTGACGAGAGTGATGAAGAACGAGAAATTATTGAGGTGAGCGCATTTTCAATATTTGTTTTTCCAACATCGACGCTCCCCGCTTCACCCTCCAGAAGGGTTGCTTGAGAAAGCTCATGGAAGTCAGTGTGTATGGTAAACCGCTTCTTTGAGGGCAGTCCTCCAAAAGGAATAACAGTAATGTTTGTTTCCTCCCCCTTCTCGGTAAAAGGCTTTAAGGCTCCAAGGAGAGCCCGGAGGCCATTTTTTGAGACGCTGTGAGAAATATCAATAAGTGCTGTGAGTTCGTTTTTTGTCTCAGAATTTTGTTTTATCGGATGGGCAAGCGCAAGTGTGAGGAAACTCAATGAAATTAGTCGAAGAAGCAGAGAGAAGAGATTGTCTTTTTTTTGGAAATATCGAAACACAAGAAGAAGTATTACCGGCAGAAGCAGCCACAGATATGAGGGGGAGAGAAGTTCAGCCGTGAGTAGAGCTTTTATGTAGTTAATAATCGTTTCTCCCTTAAGCTTCCAAGCAATCGCCAAAACAGCTCAAAACACAAAACCACAACGACAAAGAAAACAAGATATTGCCACCACGCAAATTCGCGATTTATTTGTTGTTGTTGGTGAAAAACTCGTTTTGGAGTTTGAAATGAGCCTCGTTCATATGTTCTTGATTCTTCGGGAAAAAACTGTGTGGGAAGATCTTTACCAACAACGGTGTCTAAGCGTTCTTTTTTTTCTGTCTTTTCTTGAGTCGTTGGCAGAAGAGATCTTTCCTGTTCTCCTTCTAGCCATCGGGTAAGATTGAGGGTGAGAATGCTTAAAAATGGTGTTTTTGCCCCTTCAAAGGGAAGCAGTTCAAAACCAACACCTGCAAACCGAACTCCCTGACTCTCCCCAGTAACGACAAGACTTCCGTACTGAGTATTAATGATTGATTCACCCCATGATGGTGGAGAAAAAACTACACTCGCAGGCACAGCAAGAAGGGGCATCCGTAAATATGCGGTAACCGGATGCTCCTCAGCCCAAGAGGTGACCGCAGGGTTTTTTTCCTCTCCATGGATAGGAAAGATCGAGTTTTGGGGTGGCGCAATAAGGAGAAGAGGAACATGAGGGACGCTTAAAGGAGCTGTGCGGTGAAAAATAAGAAGTGAATATTTCTTTAATCGTTCCTCAGGAAGCGAACGAAACTCCGTTGGTGAAACGGTTTGCAACAAGAAGAGTTCTTGAAGTCCAAGAGAACTTTTTTCCTCTGTAATCAGCAGAGCGAGACTTCCTTTTTGCTCTCCGAGAGTTAATCGTGCTCGATCGTCGGCACGAATCCCATTCGGTGCATTTTTTTGAAGAGGGGATACCTTTGTTTCCAGTGTCATGCCAGGTAAGAAGCTTGTAGGCAGTTCAAATTCAACCTCCATATTTTTTTCTGGTAGCAGGGTCAGTGTCCGACGAAGGAGAGGTTTTTGTTGATTGTTTTTTAATACCTGAGAGAGTTGAACCTCTACCTCTTCGGGACCTGCGCCTGAAAGAGAAACACCTACAAGGAGTTTAATTGACGAAGCGGAAGAAGAAGATTGAGAAGACAACGAAGATTGGTCCTGCCGAAAGTAAGAGAGAAAAACATTTCCCACAGGCGCTCCGACCCTCTCTGTAAGCACTGCCGTTTCCTTTCTCGAAGAGAGATCTGGGCTGAGAGGAAGGTAGAGAGGTTCTTTGTCAGAAACAACAAACACCTGATCGTAGGTGCCAGTTTCACTAAGTTCCGCAACGGCATTACTCAGTGAATCGGCGGTTACTGTCAGCTCACTTTTTTTAATAAGCGAGCGTAATTCATCAGCGGTAATATTTTCTGTTCCATGCTGTTGAAGGGAGGGAGAGGCGCTAAAGAGGGTATAGGAATTATCAATTCTTTGTTGGCGCAACCATTTTTCAAGAGAGATTTTTGCTAGATCAAACCGGGTTTGATTTGATGAACTAAGAGCTTCCATACTGAGAGAATTATCAAGGAGAATTGCTACTGTATTTCCGCCTTGTCGAATCCGCGGATCGGCGACAGCGAGAACTAAAAGTAGGAGCGCAAGGAGTTCAAGAAAAAACCGGAACGGAGGCTTAAATTTCCTTCGAGAAATAGGGTGTTTTTTTAGTGAGCGAAGAATCAGCAGGCTAGAGACAATTTTTGGTTTTAGCTTTTTTCTCTGGAGATATGCAAAAATTAACAGCGGGATGAATGCAAGAAGCCCAAGGAGAGCGGGATTTAAAAACTTGAGACCAGATAAGCCCAGTGAGGAGAGAAGTGAATCCATCTTACTGAAGAAGCCCTAACTGTGGAAATCGACTAAGTACAATAGACTTAAGAGATTCCTCGCTGGAGATCAGCGTATGAGAGATATTGACTTGCTTACAATATGCTTCAAGTTTACTAATCCGAAAGGCAAGCAGTCTGGCATATTCTTCTGCAGAAGAGCGATCGAGAGAAACCTCGATCTCTTCATCAGATTCTATATCGTGAGCATAGAACGTAGATTCTGTGATATTGAGTTTGATTTCACTTGGCGAAAGAAGGTGGATGAGTGAGATATCAAAGTTCCTCGCGCGAAGAAGGTTGAGGGTTTCATAGAGAGTCTCTTCTTCAAAGAAGAAATCAGATATAAAAAATATGCGCCCTGGAATTCGTTGTGAGGCGAGAGCTGCTCGAGTTTCTCGTAGAAGATCAAAACTCCCCCCTGGTTTTTTTTCCTGAACGGCCCGGAGAACATGAGGAAAGGATCTTGCTCCAGTAAACTTTTGCGTTCTCGATTGCCCAAGGAGCGAAAAGCTTACAGTATCCCCATCAGCAAGGGCAACATAAGAAAGAGAGAGCGCGATATTTCGGGCAAGCTCCCATTTGTTCTCACCTTCGGGAGCTGCCATTGAACTACTCAGATCAAGAAGAAAAAGGACATTAAGGTCATGTTCTTCACTAAACTCTCGAACGTAGAAACGATCAGTTTTTCCATAGATGTTCCAATCGATGTACCGAAAGTCATCTCCGGGCGTATAGAGTTTATAATCTGAAAACTCAAGCCCATGGCCGCGGCGTCGTGAACGGTGAGTTCCTTGCCGTGATCCTAAAATAGCTCGACGCGTGCGAATTTTTAACTGCTCAAGACTTTTAAAGAAGGCAGGTGTAAATGGTTCTTCAAGCATATTCTACCGTCTATTTCTTGGCCACAGTTCTGCGCAACAACCTCACCGAGAAGTTTTGACACTCTCAATAATTTGATCTGCGTTTACTCCTTCTGCGTCTGCCTGATAGTTGAGAATAAGACGGTGTCGAAGAGCTGGAACAAGAACCTTCTCGATATCCTCATAGGAGAGATTAATACGCCCATCGAGAAGAGAGAACACCTTTGCAGTAAGGAGCACTGCTTGTGCGCCCCGAGGACCTGGACCGTAACGCACATACTCGCTTACCAGATCAGAAGCATTTGCACTTCCTGGAGTTAAAGAAAAGATGGCTCCGACAAGAACATCTTCAAGAGGTTTGGCAACAAGCACTTTGCGTACTAACCTTCGAAGCCGAAGCACAAGTTCTCCTGTTTGCTCGCTCGGCATCACCGCACTTATTTTTTGATCGCTTGTTCCGGTTGTTCGGGAAAGAATCTCTTTTAGTTCGGTTGAAGAGGGAGAGTGTACGATAAGTTTTAAAAGGAAACGGTCAAGTTGAGCTTCCGGAAGTGGGTACGTGCCCTCAAGTTCAATCGGGTTTTGTGTAGCAAGCACAAAAAATGGTTCAGCAAGTTTGTGTGTCGTTCCGAGTACACTCACCTGCTTTTCCTCCATTGCTTCCAGGAGCGCTGATTGAGTTTTTGGACCTGCGCGGTTTACTTCGTCAGCAAGGACAATATTTGCAAAAACGGGGCCACGTTTAAACTCAAAAGTACGTCGTCCGTTGGCATCTTCAGTGAGGATCTGTGTCCCAGTAATATCGCTTGGCATCAGGTCAGAGGTAAACTGGATTCGCCGAAAGCTAAGCCCAAGGGTATCTGCAATCGAGCGCACCAGGAGGGTCTTTCCGAGCCCAGGTGAGCCTTCAAGGAGCACATGCCCACCCGCAAAGATTGCCGCAAGGGTATGTGTCAGAGTTTCGTTCATGCCGACAATTACTTGGCGAATTGATTTCTCAATAGTTTTAAAATGATTCTGAAACTCCTCAACCTCTCTCATTACTTCAGCGCTCTGACTCATGATCTAACCATATCGTGATTTCTTGATTAATATTCCTCTCTCCGTCGATTACCGTAATATATCTCGGTATTCAACAGGAATTGGTTGTTTCGTTTGAGAGAGATCTGCCTCAGGCTTCTTAAATTCCTCACTCCCAAGTGCTGTCTTTGCTTGTGCTTCATTAGGGTTTTTATATCGCTTCTGGTCACTTTCTCCCACCCCTCGAACTACGATCTTCTCTTCGAGTGGAACATCAATGCGGGTAAGAGTTCTCTCTCCTCCTGAAAGGGAACCCTCATCCCCACCATCAAAAGGACCAAGCCTCGGTGCGCGATCGTTTGCTTCAGGGATTTTATCTGGACGATCACTTTTTGCAATTGTATCTTTTCCTTGTTTTTCCCCTTCTTTTTCTTGCGGTTTCGCACCTCCTTTTGATTGCGGGCTTTCTCCTTTTCCAAGCTGCTCTTTTGGAAGTTCTTTGTCTCCTTCTTTTGAGTCTCCCAGAGGGGATTTCTCGGCCTCCTCTCCACTGGGTTCGGATTTACTATCAAGCGAGTTTTTTTCTTCCTCTCCACCAGTGCCTTCTTTCTCTTCCTGTTCTTTTCCGGGAGAGGAGTTATCTTTTTTAGTTCCGGTGTTATTTGCAGAGCCTTCTTTATTTTCTTTCTCTTCTCCTTTGGTGCCATTTTGTTCTCCTTCCTCTTTGTTCCCATCCGCGGAGGGAGAACCGTTTGTTTTTTTCTTCTCAACCTCATTTTTTATCTCTGAGAGTTTATCTTTTACTTGTGCAAGCTGAGAGTTTTCTTTTCCTTCATTGCCAGAATCTTGCTGTTGACCGGTTCCACCTGGTTGAGACTGATCTTTTGCATCATGCTGCGCGCTACCGTCTTTCCCTTTTCCTCCTTGTTCACCTTCTTCTGAGCTCCCTTCACCTTGATACTTCTCATCTGCCTTGTTTTTTCCTTCTCCCTGTTCTCCTTCATTTTGGTTTTCGTTTTCAGGAGCGCTGTTGTCTTTTGAGCCCTCTTCCCCCTCCTCTTTTTTTTCTCCGTCAGGTCCTTGTTCGGGGGATTTTTTTTCCTTCTCGGAGCCGCTTTGAGGATCTTTTTCACTTTCTTTTTTCGAACCGGTTTCTTTGTTTTGTTTCTCCTCTTTTGTTTCATCCTTTTTGTTTGAGGAATCATTGCTGGTGTGCTCTTCTTCACTTTTCGAAGCGGGCTCTTTTTGCTGATTTTTTTCTTTTTCTTGTTGCGGTTCCTTTTGTTCGTTTTTCGGCTCGTCACTTTTTTTATCTAGAGAAGAACTTTCCTTTTCGATCTTTTGAAAAGCCTCATCAAGTGCCTGTTGGAAGTCGTTACTATAAATCCCATCCTCTTCAGCTAATTCGGCAAGTTCAAGGAGGGAGTTTTTAGTGTTCGTGGGAAGAAGCTCTAGTTTGTTGGCAAGAGCGCGAAGCTCTTTGGCCATCTTTTCATCGATCAGCGTAATTGGAGTTGTGTGAGGAGTATAGCGAAGGAGTAAGAGGGCAAGAAGTCCGATGAGAAAAGGAGACGCGATGAGGGAGAATTTCGCAGTACGCTCTAGTATAAAAGGGAGTTCCGCTTTAATCCCAAAATTATGCGAGAGCTCCTGGGCCTGAATGTTTACAGCCGAGAGAGCATCTTCACGTTCTTTACTTTGGGTAGTAGCAGAAAGTGAAGCAATCGTTAGAAAACGATCTTTTCCAGAGACCTTGGTGTCGATGATCGTTGCTGCTTCTTCTGGAGAAGTTGGAGAGAGCAACCTCCAGGAGACAAAAAGAAACCAACCACTGACAACGAGACAAAAGCAGATCACTGGGATTGAGAACCAGCTGAAAGAACTTTCAAAACGATAAAAGAGAAAGGCAAGGAGGATTAATAATACGGGAGCAAGAAGAGAGAGCGCAAAATTCCACCTGCGAACTTCAGTTAATCGTTTTATTACTTGTGTAATTAATTCCACGGACCGCTATTCCAAGAACCGCTGTTAGATTAACCGCTAAGGCGCTAGGCGTTTTTGGTATTTTTTTACCGCCTCATTGTGTTCTTTAATCGTTGCGGAAAAATGGTGGGTTCCATCTCCTTTCCCCACAAAATAAAGATATTCGGTATCTGCAGGAAAAAGCGCTGCACGGATGGATTCATAGCCAGGATTACATATGGGGGTCGGGGGGAGTCCTGGATTTGTGTAGGTATTGTAGGGGGTAGGGGTTTCCAAGTCTTTCTTCGTAAGATTGCCGTTGAAATTATTTATTCCATAAATGACGGTAGGATCGCTCTGAAGCTTCATTTGAGTTCGTAACCGGTTATGAAAGACAGAAGAGATAATCGGGCGCTCCTCGGCGGCCCCGGTTTCTTTCTCAATGATAGAAGCGAGTGTTAGCGCTTCGTGGAGGGTCATTCCGAGCTGATCGGTGCGCGTTACAAATTCATCGGTAAACCTCTTTCTTCCCTCTTGCACCATGCGCAGAAGCATCATCTCTGCCGAATCAGGACGTGTGAATCTGTATGTTTCTGGAAAGAGATACCCTTCAAAAGAAGGTGCAAAGATATTTAAGCGGTCAAGGAGACTACGATCAGCAAGTGCTGAGTGCGCTTGTTGGAGAGAGACGAGGGTTGTTTTCTCCATGAGTTGCGCGATGTCATTGGTAGTTGCCCCTTCGGGGATCATGATCTCGTGATAGACGACATCACCTTTTACAAATTTATCGAGAATCTCCAGTGGAGATAACGAGGGAGAGAGTTGATACTCACCGGCAATGATTTTTTCGGCGCTATTTTGTAAGCGACTGAGCATATAAAATCCCCACCACTTTCGGACGAGATTTTTTTCTTCTAAATTTTTTGCCACTGTTTTGAGATCGGTTCCTTTTGGTACTTCGAAAGAAACAGTTACTGTTGTTGCGCGAGAATCGACAGGCTCAAAGAAGCTCCCGTTTAACCACCAATAGGTAACGATCGCGGGAACTAAAAACGCGACAAAGAAAATAGAGAGGCGACCCAGCAGTGCAAAGAAATCAAAAACGTTTCGTTTCAAATCAAAAACCTCGCATATATTAAGGAGTGATTCTTTCTCTCTAGCTTACGAATCCACTACCGTGCAAGTCATGTAACTTTCTAAGATGAGCGCTGCAGAAACCCGATCCAACGCTGCGCTTCGGTCACTGTTTTTAAGCTTAGACCCAATTAAAACGCGTTCAGCTGCTGTCGTAGTGAAACGCTCATCCCAAATTTTGATGGGAATATTGCTTGTCGGCGCATTCTTTTTTAAAAAGGCGGTTAATTTATCGATAAATACCTGAACTTTTTCACCCTGGGGACCAAGATTTCCGCTTAGTTCATAAGGCATTCCAACTACAATACTCCCTACGTTCTCCTTTTGAATGAGGGTAGCGATCTGCGTAAAGTAGTTTTTTTCCTTTCTCTCAATAGTACTATGAGGTTGTGCCGTGATCCGAAGCGGATCACTTAAGGCAACCCCGATCCGACTCTCTCCGACATCAAGAGCCATTATTCTCTTTAGTTCACTCATAAGAAAAACAAGATATCACAAAAGGGAGCGGCTGCCGAGACAGCCGCTCCTAGAGTTTAAGAACGCTTAGGCGCTACGCCCTATCCTGACGATTTTGTTTCCACGCTGAGCTGAGGATGATCGTCAATGAGTACGGCTCCTGTTTCTGTAACGAATATGATCGCAAGCCAGCTTGTTTGCTGGCTAGTTTCGTTAGAGAAAAAGACGACTACCGAAATACCCTCTTTTTGAAGGGTTTGAAGTGGAATCGTAACAGGAAAGCTGGAATCTTGAACCATGAATTGATCCAACATTTCGTGAGCTCCCCATACGCGCACATAGTAGCCAGCTCCCATCTCCTCAATTGTTTTTGCAGGAAGGGGACGAGGATTCCGACCACTTACTGGTGAGAAGTGGAGTGTTACCATCTCCTCACTGGAAGAGGTGGAATCTTCACACCGAAACCAGCCTGGCTCGTGGAGCGATCTTAGCACAACGGGTTTACCCGACGGAACTGTCGTTGCTAGAACTGATGCCGCTTTGCTTGTACGGGAATTATCGTTTGGAGCGCCGTTGTCGAAAACTTTTACGGCAGCGATAAAGCTTATAAGCACTGCGAACAAGAAGAGAACTCGACCAATTGCAAGTTTGTAGAACATGCCACATCCTTTCGGCAGAGGATCGGAAAACAGCAGGAAGGCTCCGCGCCAAACCTAATTTAACCGCCTGTTTACCTTGACCCATGGAGAGAAAGGAACTTTCCCTAAAAGGCCAAGCACACTGCTCTTCTTCCCTTGATTTTTTGTAAACGGAGGGTAACAGAAAATGGGAAATCTGTCTTGATCGAGGGGAGAAGATATTTATAAAACGGTATTCCATCCCTGTCGTTGCGAGCCGGGAGGCCCGGCGGCCGGGCGAAGCGAAGCAATCTCCCATCACCATTCAGGGTTCGAGATTGCTTCGCTTCGCTCGCAACGACAGGTGTTACTAGAGACTACAAATCTCATTCAAATCATCTTTTCCATCAGAAACCATGCCCTCAATTTTTACGATACTAACTATAGAAGCCGAGCGATCTCTCGGGATGGAGGTCCGTATTAGTTGCTAAAAATGTCTTAGGAGAAATTCATTATGTATGTTCAGCAAACCCCTTATGCACCGTATCAAAATAGCACTTCTCAATTATCTTCAACCTCACAAAGCTCTCTCATGGAAGAGATGAAGAGGATCTTATCGCAACCAACATCGATACCAAGAGGTATCGATTATTTTCCGGTGAGGCCACAAAACCCGCTGCAAGGAATTATTGGAGTTATCTTTGATCTTATTCAGAAGTTAGTAGGATTAATCTCCATTCTCTTTGGTGGAAGCGATCGACGAACAATATTACCATTCCCGAAGGAACCTTCCTTTCCGATCGCACTCGATACGAACTCCTTCCCAATTCAGGAAAAGGAAGAGGGTAAATCCAAAGGAGTCTTAGATGGTTTCGGAAAAATTATAAACAAGGGGGTTCATTGGTTAGTGAACAAAGCAACAGACTGGCTAGGTTCATTTTTCTAAAACGTTTTTTGTCAGATCTTGCCGACACACACCAACTCCCTTCTTCATATCCAACCCAATGACAAGGTGTGTGTCGGCCATTTTTGGTGCGTTAAGTCACTCCGGAGAGAGTTCGGTTCGGCGCTACTCTTGGCTATAAGCGAAAGAATTTTTATAGAACCACAGAGACACAGAGAAAAAAAGATTTTGTTGATCTTCTCTATTTCTTCTCTGTGTCTCTGCGCCTCTGTGGTTCTATAAATCTTTCTTCAAAACCCGTTAATTTAAGCTCTCAGATCTCGCCCTACTCAATCCGGCACAGATTTTCTCGCAAATTTCTGCTTTGTTTAATGAGCAATCTATTGGTAAAAGCTAAAGAAAGGGAAAACACAGAAAGCAAAGCAGATGAGGAAAAGAAAGATAAGGTCTTCTACCCGGGTCTTTTATCGAAAAAGGGTTCCACCCCTTTCTTATCCTAGTAATGCGCCACCAATTTTCATTCGAAAACAAGATCCCATTAAACGTCGTCACCGAAATAGCCAACGATTCACAAAAGAATCAATCCGCCGATTACTTTTAGGAGTTCTGCTTTTAGGTGTAATTATAGGTTGTGCTTTTTTGCTGAACTTATGGCGGCAAAATCGGCAACTTCCAAAAATCGCCACGCCTCCATCTGCTCTTTTTACATACGAACTGACACTCCAGGAACCACCGTTGCCACTTTTAGATAAAGTGATTCTGGTTCACACCGTAAAGAAGGGAGAAACTTTAGGATCAATTATCGCTCGTTACGGAATTGGGAAAGATCTGGAGCGAGAACTTACTGATACAATGCAACGCATTGCGACGCAGGAGAATGTTTCATTGGCGCTTCGTATTAAACAGGATCTCGTATTTGGTTTTGATGTAGATGGGACTCTTCACTCTTTAAAGAGTGATTTTAATAACGAAAAAACTTTAGAAGTTTCGCGTAATGAAGCGGGGAGTTTTGTCGGGACATTACAAACTAAAGTAGTTGAACGCCGCGAACATGTTGTTGTTGGTTCTATACAAACTTCGTTTGCTCAGGCTGCTATTGATGCTGGACTTTCTTATTCCGTGATTGATGAACTTGTCGATCTCTTTAGCGATCGAGTGTTATTTCGAGAAGACTTTCGGGTTGGCGATCGTTTTACCATTATCTATGACAATCATGCGTTTAAAGAAGATGCTCCGCTCACGACAGGAATTATTCTTGCTGCTGCCATTGAAGTAAAAGGAAAACGTTTTGCATCGATTCGATATGTGGGTTCTGATGGAAAGGCCCGATACTTTAACGAGCTTTCAGAACCACTTGGCGCAAGCTTTCTACGCTATCCTGTGAAATTTAGTCGGGTGACGAGCACTTTTTCAAAGGCACGGTTTCATCCGATACTTCAGAGGTGGCGTCCCCATAATGGAATTGACTTTGCAGCACCAACTGGAACTCCGGTCCGCTCCGTTGCCGACGGACGAGTTGTCTTTGCGGGTCGCGATGGGGGAAATGGAATAATGATTAAGCTTAAACACTCTGGCCGATACGAAACAGCGTATCTGCACCTCTCAAAAATTGAGAAAGGAGTAGTGCGAGGAGCTCCGGTGTCTCGTGGTCAGATCATCGGCGCTGTTGGAGCAACCGGTCTTGCCACAGGCCCGCATCTTCATTTTAGCTTGTTTGATCAGGGAAAGTATGTCGATCCTCTTGGTGTTAAACTTCCAGTCAGTGAATTGCTTGATAAGGGGCAAAAAATTAGCGCTAATTACCTACGCAAAGTTCTTTTTACGCTCGACCGCTATCAAGCATTCGATCTGGAAACATTTTACAAAAGTTAGTGAAGAGAAGTTTTCATGTCTGTATCGCCGATCGTAAGTGTAAAGATTAGAAATATCGCTGTTGGCGGAGCTGGGGTAGGCGAAGTTGTTTCTCAAGGGGACGGCAAAGAAGATCTTCTAGGGATTGCTGCATTTGTGCCCTATTCGATTCCCGGGGAGAAAGTTTCTGCACTGGTGACTTCTCAAAAGAAACGCCATCTTGAAACGGAACTGAGAGAAATTGAAGATGCCGCAGAGGAGAGAGTTGTACCACGGTGTAAATATTATATGGCTTGCGGAGGTTGCGAACTCCAACACATCTCCTATGAAGGGCAGCTCCAGGCGAAATATAAAATGATTGATGGCGCACTTCGCGCAGCAAAGTTTCCTTCGGAAGTGAGTGAGGCACTACGTCCCGTTACGCCGGGGAGTCCATTTTCGTATCGTCACCGGCTGACCCTGCATGTTGATCCACATGGAAAAGTTGGTCTCTATCGGACAAATTCTCGGTCGGTTGTTCCTATTGAATCTTGTGCCATCTCAAATCAGAAAATCAATGAAGCACTCACTCACATTCAATCTTTTGGAAAAGAAGTGCAGGGAAGAATAAGTTCTGTGCTCTTAGAGGCAGACGATCAGGGAATCATCGCTATTTTAAAATCTCCTTATGATCTAGGGAAAGCTGAAGCAGAACAGATCCTCAATCGAGCAAAGATGCATTTTGGAAATGTAAAGCTTGTTATTGGTGAAAAAGAATTATCAGGAAGTGGACGTCAGATTTTAGAACTTCCGCTCAATGAACAAAAGAGCCTTGTTCTTCAAGTTCCTGCCGGAGCTTTTTCTCAGGTAAACGTTGGGATAAATCAACGTTTGATAGCAAAGGTAGTAGAGGAGATCGAGGTCGGTGCAAGAACGAAGGTTCTTGATCTCTATGCCGGAGCGGGAAATTTTTCACTGCCTATCGCAAAGCGAGGAGGTAGCGTAACCGCTGTTGAATGTGATCCACGGCTCGTTTCCTTCGGGAGAGAAAACGCAAGCCGCTACGGCCTTGAGAAAAAACTTGAATATGTACACAGTTCAGTAGAGAAGTTTTTGGCCTCTCAAAAAGATTCTCTTCGTGCTTTTGATTGCATTCTTGCGGATCCCCCGCGAAGTGGTTTGGGAAATTTAGCGGGGGAGCTACCTCAAGTAAAGAAGTTGCTCTTAATATCGTGTCATCTCCCTAGCTTTACCAGAGACCTTAGAACGTTGATCGATCGTGGTTACGAAGTAAAAGGTATCTATCCTTTCGATATGTTTGCTCAAACCTCATATATCGAGATTTTGGCTGTATTAAATCACGCGCCTTAAAAGATTATAGGCGCTAGATACTGAGTAATCAGCAACAAAACACTCAGCAAATCCTTTATATTCTCATAAGAGCATCCGATGATCTCTTATAAGTTAGAGATTATTTAAGAGGCGCTCAGATGTTAGAGATCATTCTCGCATACGCTCGAAAAATTAATGCCACCGATATTCACCTAAAAGCCGGGAGTGCGCCGACTTTTAGACGGGATGGAACTCTTGTTGCAATGCGAGAAGGAAAGACGATGAGCGCGGAGGAGGTTCAAACGATCGCCTTTTCTTTGATGGCTCCGCACCAGAAAATCTGTTTTGAGGAAGAGCGGCAGGTAGATTTTGCAATTCAAAAAGATGTGGGACGATTTCGTGTTTCCGCATATTCGCAACAAGGAGAGGTTGCCTTAGCGCTGCGCTTAATTCCCTCTGATGTGCCGACAATTTCAGAATTAAAACTGCCAGAGATTGTTTCAAAATTATCGCTCCTTGAACGTGGTCTTGTTATTGTGAGTGGGGCAACAGGCTCTGGAAAAACGACAACGCTTGCAGCGATGATTGATCATATTAATAAACACCGCTCTTGCCATATTGTTACGATTGAAGACCCGATTGAGTATGTCCACAAGGATCGGCGTTCTCTGATAAGCCAACGAGAGATCGGTCTTGACTGTCTTAGTTTTACACAGGCCCTCTCTGGAACACTTCGGCAAGATCCTGATGTGATCATGATCGGAGAGATTCAAAATCGTGAAACGCTAGAAATTATGATGAGTGCCGCAGAAACAGGCCATATTGTATTTGGCACGCTTCATTCCGCAAACGCTCTGGAGGCAATATCAAGAATTATTTCTACTTTTTCAGAGGAGAGAAAGAAAGAGGTCCGGCTACTTCTCTCTCAGATTCTCTCAGGAATAATTTGCCAGCGGTTACTTCCTCGCGCTGATGGAAAGGGGATGGTAATGGCTGCAGAGATCTTAATTAATTCTTCACGGGTTTCGGCCGCGATTCGAGATCCGGAGAAGTCGCAGCAGATAGTTGAAGCATTACGCACGGGGAGTGAAAGCTATGGAATGCAATCTTTTGATCAAGCACTCTTAAAGCTTTATGAAGAAAAACTGATCACCTATGAAGAGGCACTAAGACAGGCTTCAAGCCCCGATGATTTTGCCTTACTTCTTCGCGGCGTTTCTTCGGGATCTTTTGCCTCGATATAAAAGCTCTCTCTATCGCCCAACACCTCGAATCACTACACTTTTACTTGTTCTTTTACTTATATTTAGACTTATGCTGAACTTCGTCTTGCACTTGCACAGAATCGAGGGAGAGCAAGTGCAAGTGCAAGACGAAGTGTAGTAAAAGTTCAAGGCTAAGTAGAGGGTTGGGGACGAGTGTAAGAGGATACCTTCGTTGATATACGAATGAAGAAACATTTTGAAAATGCTCTCGTTGTCATTTTATTTCTCGTAATTTTTTTCTTTGCCACAGAACCAATTATCCTTGCTCCTCGTGATATCACCACCTTCTCCTTTAAAACCCATATCGGACATAGCTGGGATTACAATATCTGGCGTATCGTTGGACTTGCTTACTCATTTGTTGAGGGGCATTCGGGAAGATGGATTGAGAGTTTTTACTTTGGTTGGGGATATCCTCTTTTTGAGTTTACCGGAAGTCTTCCCTATGCGCTTGGTGCGGTGCTGTTTATCTTTGGTATGGAGGTTAATGCCGCACTTAATTTGCTCTGGTTATTTTCGTTTTTTGTCTCTGGTTTGGCGATGTTGTTTGTTGCTTCAAAGATATTTGGCAGAGCAGGGGGGCTGCTTACTGCGACATGTTATCTCTTTTCACCCTATCACTTCGTAGATATTTATGTTCGAACAAACCTCGGTGAATTTACCTCCTTTTGTTATCCCCCCTTACTTCTCTATGCATTTTTTGTTGCGGATAAAAAACCCCGCCAGGCAGTGATCCTTGGGGCAATAACGATATCTCTTCTTGTGCATACGCACCTCCTCTCAATGCTCCTTCTTGTCTCCTCGATAATCCCTTTTCTTTTGATCTATTCGTTTCTTTTAGGAAAAACGACGAAGTGGAGAGTGCTTGGTATTGGAGGTCTTTCAATTTTTCTCGGACTGAGTTTAGCAGGAAGTTTTCTCCTACCAGCGATAGCAGATCTGAAGCTTGTACAAGGCAGTACAACCCTTACAAGTGGCTACTCAAACTATGAAAACCACTTCGTTTTTCCTCATCAATTAGTAAACCATTACTGGGGTTATGGCCTAAGCCTTGAAGGAGAGAGAGATGAAATGTCGTTTACCCTTGGAAAGACGATTGTCATTACTGCCTGTATCGCTCTGATATTGAGTATTTTTTCTTACTTTCTTTTAGCAAAGAAAAAACTAACTGCGAGAGAAGCGCTCAGCAAAGAAAAAAAGATCTTATCACTTCTTATTGCTGCTGGAGTTTCAGCTGGACTCTCGACGATGATGACCCTCTCCTGGTCAAAGCCGGTGTGGGAAGGGTTACCAAAACTTGCGGTGGTGCAGTTTCCATGGAGATTTCTTTTTCCCGCTTCTTTTTATCTTTCGGTATGTCTTGGGGGTCTTCCCTTTCTTTTATCGTTTCTTCTAAAACGTCTTTCAAAGTTAGAGCTACTGATAGCCGTTGTTTGTAGTGGAGTGCTTGTTTTTGTGCACCATGATTTTGCTCGAGTAAATAGTTATGAATTTGCTTCACAAAAGGAGATCCAAGTAGCGGCCATAAAAAAACGTGGTGTGAGTACCACCAACGACGCTGATTTCTTCCCAAAATCCGCTCCTTTTCAACCAAATACCCAACCTCCAAATTCTGCAGAAGTTTGGGACGGATACCAACGTATTGAAAATCGCATCAAATCAAGCTCAGTAAAAAATGGTTGGGCACGAATAGAACTCACGGCCGGTCCTTCCGGCGAGTTAGTGTTTTACCAACTTTGGTATCCGGCATGGAAAGCTAGGATAAACAATAAAGAAATACCTATCCATCTTTTTACCATTCACCCCCACGCGCCAATGGCGATCCCGGTAGGAAAGGATGCTTGTATTGTAGAGTTTTCTTACGAACTGACGCGTGCTGGGTGGTGGGGTCGTCTTCTTACCTCGGTGGCGTTTGCAAGCCTAATCCTTAGCGCTTTTTTGCTGACAGAAACGCCTGTCGTTGCGAGCCGGGAGGCCCGGCCGCCGGGCGAAGCGAAGCAATCTCGAACCCTTGTAAATTATTTGAGATTGCTTCGCTTCGCTCGCAACGACAGGAAGGGACCATTCATTTGGTTAGAGGCTCTAAGCGTTTTGGTATGTATTGTCGGAATAATTTTTGTAACGTGGTTTACAGTCGAAAATCTCCCCTCTCTTTTGATATCTCACATACAAACAAAAAATGCTCCTGAAGTTTCAGCTCGCCAGATTCTGCCGTATCTTGATGCTTCAGCACAACAGCTGTCAGAAGCTCAGGTAGGAAGTAGAAAAAGATCGGGGACACCGTGGGAGGCCCCAGGAAATTATCTCCTCACCCCAAGTGGAATAAGAATACAACTTTCTAAAATCCGATATGATAGAAAAATTGAACTCAGTAGTGATAACAACGACTACTATACCATTTTACTCCTTCGAAATGATGAGATTATTGCAAAAAAAATTGTCTCGCCCCCCAGTGGAGACCACTGGGGATTGTTTGTTCATAAAATAGAGTTTTCCAAGGAGGAATCTTCCACCGGGTATGATGCTCTTGTTGTTCTTCCTTTTCAGGGGGATGGAAGTTATAGTATTGGTCACATTTTATTTGGAGATAGTTTTACGTAGTGGCGATGTTTGATCCGAAACTTGTTATTTTTGATCTCGATGGAACGCTGATTGAGTTTCATCACAATTATCTTTTCTCACAAGCAGAAGAGATCGTTTCGAAATTAGGTCATGAAGTTGTCCCACGGAGCATTCTTGAGGAGTGTTTTTCTGAATTTGATTTCTTTCGTTTTGTAATTGAGGAGAGAAGAACCCATTTCATCGAGACCTTTTGGTCGATGTTCGATTGGGAGAATTTTCCAAAACCTAAACTTATTAACGGCGCCTACGAGACAGTGGAGAGAATTACCCAACGTGGAGTTTTAGCCTCTATCGCAACGTCTCGCTTTGTTAGTGTTGATCTCTTAAGAGAGGATCTTCTCCCCACGGGACTTTTGCCACTCATCTCTCATGTCGCAAGTCGAAATAGTGATCATATTCATTGGACCGATAAACGGGGATTAATTCGTGGTGTTTGTGAACATCACGGGGTGCGCCCAGAAGAGGCCGTAATGGTGGGCGATATTCCTACAGATATTACGAGCGCAAAAGATTGCGGTATAGGGTTAAGTGTTGCGGTTTGTAGTGGAGGGGTAAGGCAGGAGGTCTTAGCTAAAAGCAACCCTGATGTTATTCTTCCCGATGTAAGTGCCCTGTATCATTCAATATTTAATACAATAAAATAGGTAATACAGCGCTATTTTAACCGCTATTTTCAGCGGTTTCATGGCATTTTTAGTGGTTTTCTGATATCTTTAAGTAGCTGTTGGGGGGCATTAAGCCAAATTGTTGATATCTACCTACACGCAGAACCTGCTTGCTCTCTCTCTTCTACCCATGATTAACCAAAAAAGCTTAGCAGCTCTTTTGAAATAGGGATTAATTCAGCGTGGGACAGATCTTCTAAACTATGAACACTAACGAAATTCGTAATGCTTTTCTTGAATATTTTCGTGGACATGGTCATGAGATCGTTTCGAGCTCCTCTCTCGTGCCCGCAGGAGATCCGACACTTCTTTTTACCAATGCGGGAATGGTGCAATTTAAAGATTGCTTTCTTGGAGTTGATAAACGCTCCTACGTTCGTGCGGTAACATGCCAAAAATGTCTTCGCATTTCTGGAAAACATAATGATCTTGAAAATGTTGGAAGAACAGCACGGCATCATACGTTTTTTGAAATGCTCGGAAACTTTTCATTTGGCGATTATTTTAAAAAAGAAGCCATTGAGTTTGGTTGGGAGTTTTTAACAAAAACTCTCGGTCTTTCTAAGGAGAGGCTGTGGGTAACGATCTATCAGGAAGATGATGAAGCAAAAAAACTCTGGGAAAAACATACCGATGTTTCTCCTGATCGGGTGCTTCGCTTTGGGAAGGAAGATAACTTTTGGTCGATGGGAGAGACAGGACCTTGCGGTCCTTGCTCTGAAATTCACTACTACTTGGGAGATGATGTAAAGAACCAGAGTGAAGAAGCATTTAGAAAAAACGATGGCACCTATGTAGAGATTTGGAACCTCGTGTTCATGCAGTTTAACCGCGATCTCAGTGGAACGCTCCACCCTCTTCCAAAGCCAGCGGTTGATACGGGAATGGGTCTTGAGCGTATTGCGGCAGTAAAGCAGGGGGTGCGTGCGAATTACGATACGGATCTTCTTCGACGGATTATTGAGTTTACCGAAAAGATCTCTCAGCAGCAGTATTTAGGGAAAGACTATACGGCACGAGATCCTGAACAGGACCCGCAGTATGGAATTGATGTTGCGATGCGGGTGATCGCAGATCATGTTCGTGCGGTGAGCTTTTTAATTGCGGATGATGTAAACCCGGGGAGTGATGGTCGGGGATATGTGCTCAGACGTCTCATCCGACGTGCGTGTCGGCATGGAAAAGTTCTTGGATTTCGCGAGCCTTTTCTCTACCAAGTGGCAAGTGAAGTCGTCTCCTTAATGTCGGGGACCTATCCACAACTCCAAACAGCGGCTCAAAAAATATCAAAAGTGATTAAACTCGAAGAAGAGAAGTTTATTAAAACTCTTGATAGTGGTTTAGAAATTCTCAAACGTGAGGTTTCAGCACTCAAGCAGTCATCCGGAAAGGTTTTTCCTGGGAATGTCGCATTTTTGCTCCATGATACCTACGGTTTTCCGCTCGATCTTACGCAAGATATCGTCAGAGCAGATGGGCTTTTTGTTAATGAAGAAGAGTTCTCCTCTGAGATGGAGAAGCAACGAGAACGCTCTCGTTCCGCCCGAGCCTCTGAGGCAGAGCAGATCTTGTTAAAAATAGTAAAACCACGACCAACGAAGTTTGTTGGGTATGAGTTTGAAGAGTATGAGTCAGAAGTCGTGGGACTATTTACTCCTCAAGGAGAGGTCAAAAAGGCTCATGCCGAAGAAGAGGTGGTGGTGGTTTCTTCAGAGACGCCTTTTTATGCAGAGTCCGGCGGGCAGGTGGGAGATATCGGCTCGATCAGCAGTAACAACGCCTCTCTTGAAGTGCTTGATACACAAAAACTTCAAGATGGGACTATCGTTCATATCTGTCGGGTAAAAGAGGGTGAGCTTGTTTCTGGAGAGAGGGTGAGGCTTTCTATCAATGCACCACGACGAAAAAAAATCCGCATCCATCATTCGGCAACACATCTTCTCCATGCAGCGCTTCGAGAAGTGTTGGGTTCACATGTAAAACAGGCGGGTTCTCGTGTGTCAGAAAAAGCGATCCGTTTTGATATTACCCACTATGAGGCGATCTCTCAGGCCCAACTTGAAGAGATTGAACAGGTAGCAAACGAGTTGATTCGTAGTAACGAAGCGGTGATTACAGATATTCTGCCAGTAGAAGAAGCAAAGAAAAGTGGTGCTATCGCGCTTTTTGGCGAAAAGTATGGAGATCTCGTTCGCGTTGTTCAGATCGGTCCCCGCTCACGCGAGCTTTGTGGAGGAACGCATGCACAGAGATCTGGCGATATTGGGCTTCTCAGCACATTCTCTGAAGGAGCAATCTCTGCAGGAGTTCGACGTATTGAAGCTTACGCAGGGGAAAGTGCGCTTGAGCAGGTTCTTTCTGAGAAGCGACTCATTAAGGAAGCTTCGCAACTTTTGAAGGTGGGGGTACAGGATTTTGATGAACGCCTCAAACGTGTTCTTGAAAGAAATAAAGATCTCGAGCGGGAGCTTTCAAGATTACAGCAGAGTGCAAACACGTCACAGAGTGGAGATCTCTTCAAGGCAGCAAAAACTTCAAAGGACGGAACAAAGGTCATCGCCAGTGTGGTAAGTGATGCAAGTCCAGCGCAACTTCGAGAAGTTGCCGATTCGCTGAAAGCTCGGCTTCAGTCCGCCTGCATCGCTCTTGCTGGAGTAAGTGAGGGGCGGGTCGTTATGCTTACCGCGGTGACAGAGGATTTAACAGGACGTTTTCATGCCGGGAAAATGATTGAAGAAATGGCAAAAATTGTTGGTTCCAAAGGGGGCGGTCGACCTGATCTTGCCCAAGCAGGTGGGGGAGATGCTTCGAAGTTAGAAGTTGCACTCAAACGATTTGAAGAGCTGGTGCTCTGAAAAAAGAAAAAACTGTGAAACAGGAAGACATCATTGATTTTTTTCATGCCTCGAAAGAGGGGTTGGGGAGAGTTACGCTTCTTCTTTTAACAACGCTTATTGTCTCTGCGATGATGACAGCACTTCTCTACAGTTTTCTTGTTCCAAGACAACTACAAGTAGGCGAAATATCACCGACAAGCATTCGTGCACCAAGAGATTTTCTTGTTGAAGATGTGGCAAGCACTGAACGAAGGCGCGAGGAAGCGGAACGTCGAGTGCGAGAGGTGTTTACTCTTCTCGATGATGAGAAAGATTTAGGACTTCAACTGGATGCGTTTTTTGATGTAATCAAAAGCCAGCAACAAGAGAGAACCCCGGGTGCCGTTGCCGATAGTGAGGCTGAACGTAAAGAGATCGAAGAAAAGTTTGACGTAAGTTTTACCGATGAGGAATGGGAGATCGTTAATAATCCTTCGATGTGGCCGCAAATTGAAGGAGCGATTGTTGAAGTTTTTCGACCCTTACTTCAACAGGGCATTCTTGCTGACAAACGAGTGCTTGAAAAAGCTGTTCGTAATGCGGGCACCGCAGTGCTGGTAAGAAAATCTGATGGCGAAGAGCAACAAATTACAAATCTTTTTGATGTGCGAGAGGCGACAGAAGCATTGCTTTCCAATATCGCCGCACATGATTTTGGTCAGAAGGAAGCGTTTCCGTCTCTCATTAGAAAACTTACGGTTAATTATCTCAAAGTAAAGCCAAATGTGTACTTTAACCTCCAGGAAACAAAAGAGCGGATTGAAACTGCACGACAGAATGTTGAGCCGATTTTTTTTCGAATTAAGCAAGGTGAGCTAATTGTTCGAGCAGAAGATAAGATTTCTGTGGGGCAACTTGCAAAACTTACTCGGCTCCAACAACTCTATTCACCAACAAAGCTTTTTCGAACGTTTGTTGGATACTTTCTCCTTGCTCTTGTTACCTTGGGAGTTTCGTATGCACTGGCAACGATGTCCTGGTGGGGATTTAAACCCACCAATCGTGATCTTTTGCTTGTCTCGTTAACACTTTTAGGAAGTTTTGCTCTGGTTCACTTCTATTCAATTCTTGGGATGTCCTTAAGTCTATACTTTCCACTTTTTGGAACGGACTTCTTTGTCTATGCGACTCCTTTTGCGGCAGGAGGAATTCTTCTTGAAGTTACTTTAGGGATCGCAGGGTTGTTGATGTTTCTTATTCCCTACGCGATTTTCACAACGATATTTTTTGAAAACTCACTGATCTTACTAATCTTAATTATTTTAGGAAATGCTGTAGGAGCGTTATGCTTGAAACGGTGTTCAACACGGGGTGCGTTTATTCGAGCGGGTTTACGAATTGCTGCGATTAATGTCTGCGTGGTGGTGGCCTTTCTTCTTATCTATCCAAAAGGTTCGGCGTTTGAAAATATCGCACCATTGGTTGCTGCGGTGCTTGGTGGGCTGACCTCTGGAGTGCTTGGGGCAGGACTTGCGCCGATTGCTGAATATCTTGGTCGGTATGTAACGGATATCAAACTCCTTGAATTAGCCTCTCTTGATCAACCCCTCCTTCGAGAGCTTTCACTTCAAGCTCCGGGAACATGGAATCACGCCATGGTTCTTGGGCAGATGGGAGAGGTAGCAGCAAATGCGATTGGTGCAAATGGACTGCTGACCAGAGTGGGTGCGTACTATCATGATATAGGGAAAGCAAAGAAGCCCGCGTATTTTGTGGAAAACCAGATCGGTGATGAAAATCGGCATGATAAGCTTGAGCCCTCAATGTCTGCGTTGATAGTTCGTTCGCATGTAAAAGATGGCATGGAGATGGCGAAGGAGCATAGGTTACCCCAGGCGGTGTTTGATTTTATCCCGCAGCATCACGGCACCGCGCTGATGGAATACTTTTATGAGAAAGCTCTCAAGGAGGCCGAAGAGGATGAGATCGTAGATGAGAACCTCTTTCGCTACCCCGGACCAAAACCGCAAACAAAAGAGGCGGGAATTTTGATGCTTGCCGATGGCGTTGAAGCTTCCTCGCGAACGCTGGTTGATCCAACGCCTGCAAAGATACAGGGACTTGTGCAGAAGCAGATTAACAGAGTATTTGCGAGCGGGCAGCTTGAAGAGTGTGAGTTAACTTTAAAAGATCTGCATCAGATCGCAAAAGGTTTTACCAAAGTTCTTACCGGAATTTATCACCGCAGAATTGAGTACTCAGAACCAGCGGAAAAAACACGTGAAGGAAAATTGCCAAAGGATTCCACTGATGGAGAGGGAGAAGAAAAAGAGAGCACAAAAGTCGATGAGCGAAGAACCAGCGATCGACATAGCAGTAAGACAAACGGTGGCGAGCACGGTAAGGAAGCATCTTCCGACAAAGAAACTAACGGCGAACATAAAGAAACTCTTAAACGACTTGGGATGTAACTCCGCTGAGTTGAGCGTTCTTCTTACCGATGATAAAGAGATTGGCGAATTAAATAAAGTTTATCGCAAGAAAGATAAAGCAACGGACGTTTTGTCCTTTCCGACTGGGCAGAAAAGAGGGATGAGAGAGAGAAAAAAACAACGAGAAGTTCTCGGTGATGTTGTAATCTCGATTGAAACCACAAAGAGACAAGCCAAAGAATTTAAGGTGAGTTTTAAAAGCGAGTTTCAAAGATTATTGATTCATGGTGTTCTTCATCTCTTGGGTTATGATCACGAGGGGGTAACCCGAAAAAAAGCAGAGAAGATGAGGAGAAAGGAAAAAGAATTGTTCTTGTTGTCGGAAATAGATTAAGTTTCCTAGTCTTAGGGATTAAGAGAAGGATCAGGAAAGGCAATAGAAGAAAGTCCACGATAGATATGAAAGATCTTAGCACTTCAGAACTTCGACAGCGTATCAATGACCTTAAGGGTCGAGTTGATGTGCTGGGAGGTTATCTTTGACGTTCCAGCAAAAAAGTTACGGCTTCAAGAGATCGAGGAATTAGCTTCAAAACCAGAATTTTGGAGCAATCAAGAAGATGCACAAAAACTCTCCCGTGAGCGTTCTCAGCTTACAAGCCAAGTTGAAAATATCGACAACTTATTAAAATCCCTTGAAGATGCGGGAGTTTTTCTCGAGCTTTTTGAAGAGAGCAAAGATCTCCCCCTTCTTGAAGAGTGCGATCAAGAGCTTGAGAAGATCGAAAAAAATGTTCGTGGTACAGAACTTGAGAGGATGTTTTCTCAACCTCACGATCACGGAGATGCCATTCTTGAGGTTAATGCCGGAGCAGGCGGAACAGAAGCACAAGATTGGGGCGAGATGCTGCTTCGAATGTATATCCGGTTTGCAGAGAAGAATGACTTTGCGGCTGATCTCGTAGATATTCTCCCTGGAGATGGCGCGGGAATAAAAAGCGCGATGTTAATTATTCGCGGAGAAAACGCGTATGGTCATCTTCGTTCTGAACAAGGGGTGCACCGCTTAGTAAGAATCTCTCCGTTTGATTCGAATAAAAGAAGACATACCTCATTTGCCTCAATTTCAGTGATGCCCGATATTGATGAGGAGATTGAAATTGAAGTTCGAGATGAAGATCTGCGGATTGATACCTACCGTTCCAGCGGGGCTGGGGGGCAGCATGTAAATAAAACAGACTCTGCGGTGCGTCTTACCCATCTTCCCACCGGAATTGTTGTTGCCTGTCAGAGTGAACGTTCCCAACATAAGAACAAAGCAACCGCGATGAAGCTTCTTAAGGCAAAGCTCTATGAGCTTGAAGAGGAGAAGAAAAAACAACAGCTTGATAAAATTGCTGGTGAAAGAAAGCGAATTGAGTTTGGCAGCCAGATCCGTTCCTACGTCATGCAACCTTATCAACTTGTAAAAGATCTCCGCACCGATGTCGAAACCGGAAATGTTCAAGCGGTGCTCGATGGTGATCTGCTGATGTTTATTGAAGGGTACTTACTTGCTGGTAAGAGCTAAATTTAAGTTCGCGTGTAGGGGTTGGTGGATGTTTAATTGAACACAGAGTTTCACAGGGTTACACAGAGTTAAAAAAATCCTTTTAGATTAAGCCTCTAATAAAATAAGCAGGCAACCTCCCTGTCGTTGCGAGCCGGGCGAA
>CAZDIO010000064.1:0-23287 GCA_964505555.1 uncultured Bdellovibrionales bacterium | reverse complement strand
TTGCCTTGGCGATGTTCTTGCCGAGCCTTGAAGGTGATGGTGTCTTAGATGCCGTTACACGAAGTATCGCTCGGGGGAGTTTGGTCGTCGTGCCAGAACAGACATTTCGCGGCGCAGTTCAAGCGGTTTGCCTTAACGATCGGGTTCTCTGTGTGCTTGAAGAACGAAGAACCGGGGGTGTCGTGAGTTTTACAGTGCAAGAGGCACCCGAGGAGACAGGCCGGCCGCGGTGCTGCGCAGGGATATTCGAGCGCTCTTATGAACAGGGGCATGGTTGGTGGATTGGTCCTGACCAAGGTGAAGCTAACATTTCGCAAGCAACTGCGCTGCGGCGCTTGCGAAGCATTTGCAAAGGATCAAGCCTCAAACGGCAGGGCAGTGAATGGCAGTTTGTTCGAAAAAGCTGTTCGAACTAATTGTTATCTCATGTCGTAGACGATCCCCCGCTTCCACAATCCGCCGATGCCGAGAAATAGGTGGGCCATTTCGGGCTTGACTGTTTACTCGGCACTTCTACGTCTTTCTATCCATACCTCCCTCTCTGCGTCCCCTGTGTCCTCTGCGGTTTAATAAATATTTTACCGCAGAGGACACAGGGGACGCAGAGAGGGAGGCGTTGTTTCAATGGGCTTTGAAATATCAGGTATTTTTTCTTTTTAAGATAATTTGGTAATCGTCGTAATCGGAAAAGGGAACCAAGAAAAGCATCAATCCTTTTTCTTCAGAAAAACCGAGGATGCGAAGATTGCCATCACTATCTTGAAAAATTTTTGAACCACGATACTGTTTCGCATATCCGGGTAATATAGGGACTCCCCCTACGGTGTCTTTTATCTTCGTAAACAACATTCCGTTCTCCCACCTGATATTCTTATCCTTGTTAGGATCAACTAAATGGACAACAGTTCGTCCATGATTGTTTTGATACTTAACGATAAAGACAGTACCCGTTTGGGTTATTTCTATTTCAGACCGCATTCTTATTTCACTGAAATCGACCAAAGGGTTCGTAAACTCAATTGGACTAAATCCTCGAAGTCCAGAATACATATAGAGTCCAGAGAGGTTGTCAGATCCTGGTTTTGGAATGTTTCTAGTATTGGAACTAACAATACAACCAGAAAGAACTGTGAAACTAGCGAAGAATAAAAACCATTTCATATTTATCTCCTCTTGTCGGCTAAGATTAAGATGTCTCAATCCTCTGGTAATACTTACTATTTATTTTTTCTAATAGCGGCCTCAATTGCCGTCAAGAAAACGATAAACAATAGAGACTAAAAACAAAGAGCTGGGGTGCCTTTCCCAAAGGAATATGCTAATTATTGGTAATTATTAGCTTTGTTGTTGCTTTGTGTGTTTTATATCGCGGAAGAATAGATTTCATACAGAGAGTCGTCATATAATAGTAAAATACGTCGATAATTAAAATGTGACGGAATATATGAAAGTAAAAATTGAATTACCTTTGGCGCTTTGGAGAGAAGGTCAAAATATCGTTGCGTATACCCCCGCTTTAGAATTATCTACGTTTGGTGAAACTGAAGAAGAGGCTATTGAAAATTTTGCCCAAGCGGTTGAGCTGTTTTTCGAAACGTCTAATCAAAGAAATGTGACTTTTGAGCTTTTAGAGAGTTTAGGTTGGGTTTATGAACACTCAAAATGGACCCCTAGCAGTTCTCCCATTGAGGGCTCTCGATCATATCCATTAGAGATCCCTCTTCCTCAAGCCGCGTAACCGATGTCCAAATTAAGGCCACTTCATTGGCAAGTAATCGCTCGAGTTCTAGAAAAGCTTGGTTACGAACATCACCGAACGAAGGGTAGTCACGCCGTGTATGTCAAATCTGGAGTTTTAATGCATGTGACAGTTCCTTTGAACCGGAAAGGAATACCAGTTGGCACCATTAGCTCGATAATACGACAGATTGGAATATCAAGAGAGCAATTTTTAGAACTGGTGGAAGCGGTTCGACAGTAGAAAAGAACATATGAACATAAGAGCTTCTAAATGGCTGCCGCAACGAGTTCTGCGATGTCTCTTACTTCCATCGTAGAGTCACGATCGGTAAGTTTTAAACCATCTTCAAGCATCTGCATGCAGAAAGGACAGGCCGTGGCGATGAGCTCTGCTTCTGTTTCGGCAGCTTGATTTACCCGAAGTACGTTGACCCGCTCACCGACTTTCATGTCAAAGAAGTAATGTCCACCACCGGCACCACAACAGAGAGACTTCTCTTTGTGGCTCGCCATTTCAAGCGGTTGTTTCTTTCCGAGTTGAACGAGGATCTCACGGGGTTCGTTGTAGGTGTTGTTGTATCGCCCGAGGTAGCAAGGATCGTGATAGGTAATATCTTTTCGAAGTGGCTCCTTCAGGATAATCGATTTTTTCTCTAAAAGTTCCTCAATCAGATGAGAGTGATGAATAATTCTCACCTCTCGTCCATTTTTTAAGTCGCCAAGGTCAGGATACTCTTTATTCATCGTATGAAAACAGTGTGGGCAGTTTGCAACCATGGTATGAAATGTAATCTGACTCAGAAGTTCAATATTTTTCTTTGCAAGGGACTGATACAGATTCTCCTCACCAAGTCTTCGTGCAGGATCCCCGGTGCAGTTCTCCTTTGTTCCCAACATCCCCCAACGAAGACCGGAGGCATTGAGGATCTTTACCATCGAACGTGCGATCTGCTGCTTTCGTTTATCAAACGCCGAAACACATCCCACCCAGTAGAGGACATCAACCTCCATCCCCGGCTCAAGAAGAGGAATTTCAAGATCTTTTGCCCAACTAAGCCGCTCATTTGGGTCCCCAAAAGGATTTCCTCTACTCTCCATAGAGCGAAGACTCGATTGTGATTCTTGAGGAAGTACTCCATCGACAAGCGCCATTGAACGACGCACATCCATAATATAGTCAACATGCCCAATTCCTACCGGACACGCCTCAACGCACGCATAACAGGTGGTGCATGCCCAGAAAACATCGGGATGAAGAACTTCGCCGGCAAGTGAATCTTCAGATGAGTTTCCAAGAGAAAGTGGACCCTCCTGGATTAAGGGATTTTTCCCCCGAAATTCACCTGCACCTATTATTGGCTGGAGAAGGGCCGAATCCAAAAGAATCTGATCGGTAGCTTTAAAAATGTTTTGAGCAGTATCGAGCTCGTCTGCTGTGGTCTTTTTTCCTGCAGCGTGAAGTGAGAGGAGATGGTTTCTCGTATCAAGGATCAGCCACTTCGGAGAGAGCATCTTTCCAGAGTTGTATGCTGGACATACTGCTTGGCACCGTCCACACGAGGTGCACGCATCCAGGTCAAGCCGTTGCTTCCAGGTCAGATCCGAAATGGTTTTTGCCCCAATGGAAAACTCGCCATCACCTTCGGCGGCATTTTCAAGAAGTGTTTCAATGTTTCCTGGATACCGCATTGCACCTTTTTTTCGGCGCACATCAGCAAAGAAAAGATTCATACTGCTTGCAAGGACGTGAAAGAATTTCGTGTAGGGAAGAAGTGCAATAAAAAGAAAAACGCTGAGCGAGTGAATCCACCAGGTGATGAAATGAATCGTTTTCATCGCCCATGGTGATAATCCCCAAAACATCTCTCCGACTAAATATCCTACCGGGGAGTACCATCCCCAAGGGTCTGAGGTAACAGCGACCCGAAGTCCCTCAAGAAGAAATCCTTGAACGACCAAAGCTGCTAAAAGAAAAAGCATGAAAAAATCAGTCCGTGTATTGTGGAGGAAATCTGGCTTGACGATGTAGCGTCGATAGAAGGCGAGAAACACCCCTACAAGAAGAAGAAGTCCAAAGAGGTCACTAAGAATTGTCGTCGCCAGGTAGAATCGACCCTGATAAATTTTTATCCCAAGATCTTGATGGATAAACACCATCGTGGTCGTAAAGAGCAGCACCAAGAAACCAAAGAAGATTAAGGTATGAAAAAGCCTTGGAACTCGTTCTCGATTTACGTTTCTCTGAAAAAGGACTTCACGAAAAAGAATGTCAGTTCGTGTGAGCCAAGCTCCAGAGCGGCTATGATCAGATCTTCCCTTAAGCCATAATTTAAGGCGCCAAAAGATGCCATTTCCTAAAATAATAAGCGAGACAGCCAGGCAGGCATAGAGAGCAACCTGGTTATAAGGGGAGGGCAGGTTCCAATAAATTTCTCTTCCAGCGTTACCCATAGAGACCAAACAAGCTAACATAGACTAGATACACTCAACATCGGCAAATAAACCTATTGGCATTTCACTAAAAAATTGTGCACATGAGGAGTTTTGTTTCTTTAGGGTAAAGTAGATAACATCCTGAATTCGTGTAAGTTTATCTTTTGGCACAAAGATAAAGTTGACAAAACCACACCTAACAAGAGAGATTAGATAGGTGGCTGAACCTCCTAATTCCATTCCCATGCCGTTTTCTACAAGCATTCGTACCTTGAACGAAACACTACACACCCAACTCATCTAATGGAAGGAAGCCTTAATACGTTAATCAACGTTGCTATTGTATTTTTTTTAGTGCTTCTAAACAGCTTCTTTGTTGCTGCGGAATTTGCCATGATTCGCAGCCAACTAACAAAATTTAAAGAGCCGCAGTTTACCGGGAAAATTGGGGTTAAATCCTCATTGAAGGTGCTTAAGGATCTCGACCTGAATTTGTCCACGTGTCAGGTGGGAATTACGATCGCAAGTCTGATCCTGGGATGGTGGGGAGAGCATACCTTCCAGCTACTAATCACCCGCAGTACGGAGGCTCTTGGAATTACGATCGGAATCGTTACTTCTCATGTATTTGCAACCACGCTGGCGCTCCTCATTGTAACCTATCTTCATGTGGTGCTTGGCGAACTTTTTGCAAAAAGTGTTGCTATTCGCTACCCAGAAACAACACTTCGATTCCTTGCTGGACCACTGCTGGTTTTTACCCTCATCATTCGTCCACTTGTTACACTTCTTAATGAAAGTGCAAATTTGCTTCTTCGAATAGTTCGTCTTGATTCTTCGGTGCACGCTCAACGTGCTCACTCCTCTGCAGAGCTTGCGCTGCTTATTGCGCACAGTTCTGAACTGGGGGTGTTAGACAAAGATGAAGAGCAGATGCTCAAAGGTGTCTTTAGCTTTTCTGAAACGATTGCACGGGAGGTAATGACTCCTCGAACGGATCTGGTTGTGGTTCATTATAATGCCACAGTAGAGCAGGTAACGCAGGTTGCTGCAAAGACAGGGCTATCGAGAATTCCAGTAATTGGCGATCGTATTGATGATGTGCTTGGGGTGCTTCTCATTAAGGATATTCTTCCTTATGTAGCAAATCGTGAGAAGAAGTTTGATGTTCGAGAGATTATGCGCGAACCGTATTTTGTGCCGGGAACAAAATCGATCTCTGATCTCCTCCGTGAATTTCAGGGAAAAAAGGTTCATTTGGCGATCGTTCTCGATGAACACGGTGGCGTTGATGGAATTGTGACCTTGGAAGATCTTATTGAAGAGATTGTGGGTGAGATCTTTGATGAGTCAGATATTCCAGAAACAGATATCATCGTCCATTCTCCAAAAGATCTCACGGTTCAAGGGGCGATGCTTGTTGCAGATTTAAATACAAAGTATCTCCTCTCATTGCCAGAGGGGGACTATGATACGATAGCCGGTTTTGTCTTTACCTATCTAGGACGTCTTCCCCGGCCCGGAGAGCAACTTGCCGTGTTGGATGATGATGAAGTTCTTAGTGATCAAGAGGAGATTAAGGAGGCGCTATTACAATTTAATTCTCAACAGTCAGGAGAAGCTGAAGAGAAGGATGAGGATAGTAGTGAGAAGAAACGTAATGTAAAGGTTCTCCTTGTTGTTGAGCGAGTAAGAAAGAGACGAATTGATACGGTGAGAATAAAATCCCTCATATCCGAGAAAGATAATCTGGAATCTGAGTCGGTTTCCGATACATCAAACCTCAATAATGGACGTGTTTCAGAAAGTGGAGAGGTCCTTTCCACTGAGAGAAATATGTCAAACAAATAAACAAGTTAGCTTAGTCATTTACGAAAATGAATAAGCACTAAACTCGACATATATCTGTTAGCTATAAATGTTTAGCAGATTAATATTCGGGTTATTGACTAAACAATTAGCGCTCAAATGAGGTAGTCTTGTGAGAACAAGTAAAGTAACAACGAAATCAAAAGATATTAAACAGCGGAAGGAATCTTCTAAACAGAGCCCAACCAAGAAAAAATCCTCTCCGCAGAGAGTGAAAAGCGCACCAAAACAAGCTCCGGTTAGACTGAAAACAAAAAGCATCGCAAAGGTGCAGGTTAGTCCCCCCACTCAGAGCGAAACAGAAAAACCTGTTCCTGAATATTTGGTAACTCCTTCAAAAGCAGTGCTCAAAGCGTTTCGAGAGGAAGCAAGAAAGCGCCAGGAATCTACGAAAAAAGCACTTCGTGCAAAAACTCCAGGTGCCAATTTCTATGCAGCTCAACCTCGAAATGGAAAAAGCTACACGGTGGATCTTCGAATTCATTCTCCCGCGACAAAAGGTTATTTCTCAACCGCGGGTGTTGAAGCAGGTGCTGCGCTTGTTCGACTTGCGAAGGTAAAAGGAATCGATATCGTCGGACTTACCGATTACTATAGTGCATCATTTGTTGATGTAGTGAAGCAGTGTGCGGAACAATCAGGAGTTACGGTGGTTCCTGGTTTTGATATGTGCTGCCATGTGGGCGGGTGTGATGATGTTCATTTTGTGGTCTTATTTCCAGAAACATTTACTAGTAGTGAGATCTTTGCCGTCCTTTCGGAACTCCGAGTTCCTTCTTCGGCTCACGGCAGAAAGGATTATCGAATTGAGAGATCCTTTACTGAGGTGCTCGCGATTATTGAGTCGAGGCGTGGGGTTGTTATTCCGAGTAGAATTGATATGACACCCCATAGCCAGTCTGCAGCAACGACGTTGATCGAAGAGCATGGTTTTCATGCCTTTGATCTTGTGCATCCAGAAAACACCGGATTCTTTAGTGAACGGTGGCCACGGGGAGGATTTTCATTCTTCTCCTTTTCAAACGCAAATGCCTTGGCGCAGATTGGAAGCCGTACCGCAAAGATCAAACTCACCCTTCCGGGTTACGATGGGATTAAAGCGTTAGTTGAGCGACGAGCGAGTGCGAGGATATAAAGGTTCTTGCAGAGTCTCGGCTGATTATTATTGAACACAGAGTTTCACAGGGTTACACAGAGTTTTAAGAAGATAAAAGATCTTAACTCTGTGTAACCCTGTGAGACTCTGTGTTCAACCTGTCCCCAACCGCAAATAAATATCCTTTGGGGCGAAAACTTTTCTAAAAAAACACGATAATAGGTGAGAACTCAGAGAGAAGGCTTTAGAGAAGCTCTGCTTTCTGAGAGATATTTATAGTAAAAAATAAACAAAAAGGATTAGTTATGAAATCAATTACTCGTGTTGTTGTCGCTCTTTTATGCTTTTCTGGGGTTGCTTTTGCTAGCCCGGAAAATCTTGTTCAGACACTTTCAAAAACTGCGAGTGTTAGTGATCAAGACGCAACGAAGCAGATTCAAAACGTATTTGCTGCTGTGGAAGCTGAGTTAAAGGCAGGTCGAGATGTTACGATTAGAAACTTTGGTCGCTTTTATCTCCAAGAACGAGAAGCTCGCAAAGGAAGAAACCCAAAAACTGGAGCTGAAATTGCAATACCGGCAAAGTCCTATCCACGTTTTACCTCCTCTGACAAGTTGAAAGACGTTGTCAATGAGTCTCCGGCAAAAAAAGGATAGAAAAAAAGAGATACATTGAGACCCCTTAGTCTCTCTGTATCTCTTCTTCTTTATAGCTCTTTTTACTGAGGGGAATTTTACGAGAAAGTTGCTCAGGGGAGAAAGGAAGGACAGACATTGACCGCATAGAGCTGCTGAAGTAAAAGAACAAGTTACTTAAAGCAACAGCTTTGTGGATTAGTGCTTCATGTCTAGTTTCGTTCATCTTCATCTGCACACTCAGTATAGCGTCCTTGATGGCGCAATCAAAATTCAAGATCTACTCTCTCGTGTAAAAGAGAACGGTCAGAGCGCCGTAGCGATGACCGATCATGGAAACATGCACGGTGCGGTGGAGTTTTACCTTGCGGCGACCCAAGCAGAGATAAAACCAATTATCGGTTGTGAAGTATATATTACTGCGGGCAGTCGACATGAAAAAAAATTAAAAAAAGAAGGTGGAAGTGCCACGCACCATTTAACTCTTCTCGCAAAAGATCTTACAGGATATCAAAATCTTTGTCGCTTAGTCAGCATCGCCTACCTAGAGGGGTTTTATTTTAAGCCGCGGATAGATTTTGAGATCCTTGAAAAGTATAAGGATGGTCTTGTTTGTCTCAGTGGTTGTGTTTCTAGTGAATTTGCCTCTTTTGCTCAGGCTGGAGATATCACGGGGGCGAGGATCTTTGCTTCGAAGTTTCAGAAACTCTTTGGAGAGGACTACTTTCTTGAAGTTCAACCGCATGATTTTCCAGAACAAAAGAAATTAAACGCTTTTGCGCGGGACATCGGAACCACGCTTGGAATTGGGCTTATTGCGACAAACGATTGTCACTACCTTGGACGTGACGATCATTATGCCCAAGAGGTTCTCATGTGCGTTTCTACGGGGAAGCTGATTACGGATCAGGACAGAATGACGCATCAGGGAGCAAACCTTCACCTCAAAACGGAAGAGGAGATGAAATTAGAACTTCCACAGTTTCATGATGCGATCTCTCACTCCAAACTCATTGCCGATCGCTGCAATGTTGTTTTTGATTTCTCTCACTACCATATGCCAAAATATACTCCTCCTGAGAATGAGAAGTTAGAAGATCTATTTTCTCGAGAAGCGGAGAATGGTTTAGCGATTCGTTTTGAAGAACTGAAAACACAGAATATTGAGATCTCTGCTGAGAAAAAAACGATCTACAAGAAACGTCTCCACGATGAGATTCGGATGATTCTCGATACTGGTTTTGTCAGTTACTTTCTTGTGGTTTCTGATTTTGTTCGATGGGCGAAGAAAAATGATATTCCTGTTGGACCCGGAAGAGGAAGCGCTGCAGGCTCTCTTGTTGCCTATGCGCTCTCGATTACGGAGGTTGATCCGATTCAACATAAGTTGCTCTTTGAGCGGTTTCTCAATCCTGAACGAATTAGTCTTCCTGATATCGATGTCGACTTCTGTATCTATGGACGAGATAAAGTGATTGAATATGTGCGCACAAAATATGGTCACGATAAAGTTGCACAGATCGTCACCTTTGGAACTCTCAAGGCCAAAGCAGCAATTAAAGATGTTGGGCGAGTACTTGGTCTTAGCTATGCAGAGACAGACCGAATTGCAAAACTGATCCCTGCGCCCCGTCAAGGCTTTGATTACTCTCTTACTGAAGCGCTGAAGATGGAAAAACGCCTTCGAGAGTATGCAGATGGGGAGGGAAAAGAGCTCATTGAGTTAGCAATGAAGCTCGAAGGTCTCTCTCGTCATACCTCGACCCATGCTGCTGGGATCGTAGTAGCTGATCGCGCAGTCATGGAACTTCTTCCGCTGATGGTGGATAAGGACAATCAGGTCGTAACCCAGCTTTCTATGAACTATGTTGAAAAGATTGGGTTAGTGAAGTTTGATTTTCTTGGTCTAAAAACTCTCACCGTATTGAGACAAGCCGTGGCGCTTATTGAGGAAAGTGAAGGAATAAAAATCGATCTGAATTCACTCTCTCTTGAAGACAAAAAAACATATCGACTCATTGGTGCGGGAAGAACGATCGGTGTTTTTCAATTAGAGTCAAGTGGCATTACAGATATGGTGGCGCGCTTGAAGCCGACCTGCTTTGAAGATCTCGTGGCGATTTTAGCGCTCTATCGCCCGGGTCCGTTGGATGCGGGGATGGTGGATCATTTCATCAATCGCAAACATGGTCGAGAGCCGGTTCGTTATCTTCATCCAGTGCTTGAACCGATTCTTAAGGACACGTACGGCATTATCCTCTATCAGGAGCAGATCATGCAGATCGCTCGAGACATGGCCGGATATTCTCTTGGAGAAGCAGATATTCTTCGAAGAGCGATGGGGAAGAAGAAACCTGAAGAGATGGCCAAGCAACGAGAGATTTTTATTACCGGGTCTACGAAACTTAATATCAGTGATAAGTTGGCGGCAGAAATCTTTGACCAGATGGAAACATTTGCTCGCTACGGATTTAACCGAAGCCATTCTGTTGCCTATGCGCTTGTTTCCTTTCAAACCGCGTACTTGAAGACGCACTATCCTCGACATTTTATGGCGGCATTGATGACGCTTGAAATGAGTGACACTGATAAAACATTAAAGAACTTAAATGAGTGTCGAGAGATGGGGGTAGAAGTTCTTCCTCCTGATGTTAACGCGGGAGATGTTGGATTTCGGGTGGTTGGAGGAAAGATCGTATTTGGACTTGCGGCGATAAAGGGAATTGGCGAAAAAGCTGTTCAGAAAATTATTGAGGAGAGAAAAAAAGGAGGAAAGTTCGTTAGCTTTATTGATTTCTGTAATCGATTGGATTCAACACTGTTAAATCGAAGAACGTTAGAAAGCTTTACTAAGGCTGGATGCTTTGATTGGACGAAGCAATCTCGAGCAGAATTGATGGACCTCTTAGAACCGGTGCTAAAGCTTGTTCAAACATCCAGGGCAAGAAATATTGAAGGACAGTTAGGATTGTTTGATACAAAAGATAAGGGGAACTCACTGATTGTTCCTCCCTCACGTCAACCGATTCCTGAGTGGCCTGTAAATATTCGTCTCTCTTTTGAGAGAGAGGCGTTGGGGTTTTATCTGACCGGTCATCCACTTGAAAAATTTAAAAAAGAACTACAACTTTTTGGATCACAAACCGTAGAAGCCGTACAGCGACTGACCGATGGCGCGCAAGTAAATGTTGCAGGAGTGGCGACCTTTCTTAAGTTAAAAAATACGAAGAAAGGAGATCGTTATGCAACGTTCATGCTTGAAGATTTAGTTGGTACCGTAGAGGTGATTGTTTGGCCAGATGTGTATCAGAAAGTGCAGAACCTTCTTGCCTCTGAAGATCCGATAATTGTAAATGGTCGACTCGATGTTTCTGACGAAAGAAGGGTGCTTGTTGCCAATGAAGTACAATCAGCCATCGCGCTTCGTGATCGGAGTGCAAAGGAGGCGATTGTTCGTTTGGCACATCACTCTTGTGACAATAAGAAGTTTGTGCAATTAAAAAAACTCCTCCTGTCTCATCAGGGAAACTGTCCTGTAAAGTTAGTTCTTTTTCGAAATGAGCACAGCGAAACGACACTTTCTCTTCCAGAGCAGATTCGTATCGAACCTTCAGAAACATTATGTAACAAAATAGAAGAGTTGTTTGGTGAGCCGGTGATGACGTTTCGCTAGGTTGAGATGTATACTACCAGGTGGCGAGTTTGTTTTCCTTTCCTATGTTCCCAAAGATATATTCCTTGCCAAGTTCCAAGCACAAGTTCTCCTGAGACAATTGGAATGCTAAGAGAAGTTGCGGTAAGAGCTGCTTTAATATGTGAGGGCATATCATCTGCCCCTTCTGAGGTGTGAGTAAAGAGCGCATCGTTTTCTTTTACTAAACGATCTAACCACGCTTCAAGATCTGCTCGGGCAGAAGGATCGGCATTCTCCTGAATAAGTAAGCTTGCTGAGGTATGCTGGAGAAAGAGCACGCAGAGCCCCTCAGAAATTCCTGAACGCTGAACAACTCGTTTTATTTCGGCTGTTATCTCTTTGAGACCTTGGGATTTGGTTTCAAGGGTGAGGGGGGTAATCATTTTTGGCTCTATCTATAATTTTTGTGATTTTCCTTTAAATCTTTGACCTCGATAGTGCTGTTTCAATTGCAGGAAGCGCGGCTGTTGCGGCGGCAATGCCTCGTTCAATACCACAATCTCCCCGGTGAAAATCCAAGAGACCAATGTCAGAAACATCTGGTTGAATCAATATATTTGGAGGAAATTCACGGAGCCGAGATTGAGTTATGGATTGTTGAGATATCTGCAACGTACGTTCAATAATTTCAATAACGCTTGGGAGTTGAACCGATTGCTCATCTTTTGGATCAAACCACTCAGCAAGCGGAGTTTTGGCAGAGACAGAACGAATATAATCAAGCGCGGTAACAAGAGGAGCGGGGAGTTGGTGTAAGTCAAATAAGGATCTTGTTTCCCATCCCTTTGCAGCATTTCCAAAAAGATCTATAGCAATAACAAAATCACCACCGAGCGCTTTTGTCGCTTCAACAGGGACAGGTTCAAGAGTGCCGCCATCAACAAGCAGCATCTGCTCATATTGAACAGGTGTAAATACCGCAGGAATAGAGATGCTAGCACGAAGAGCTTGGCGAAGATTCCCACTGGTAAACGTAACTACCTTACTCGTGATCAGATCAACGCTAATTGCAGCATAGGGCTTTTTTAATTGCTCAATGGTCAGTGCATCAAGGAGCCCACCAACTCTTTCGAGCGCGTTATTTCCACTAAAAAATCCTTGTCGAGACCAGGTGGGGCTGAGTAATCGGGGAATTTCAGTGAGTTTTATATTTCGGGTTTCCTCTTCTAATTTCTCTAAATTGTTGTCGGCATAGAAAGCGCCAATAAGAGCCCCGACACTTGTTCCCGCAACTATATCGAGGGAGATTCCCGCTTCTTTGAGAACTTTTAAAACTCCGATATGTGCAAATCCTTTTGCTCCACCACCACCTAATGCAATACCTAATTTCATATTAACTCTTATCTTCCGTCTGGACGCAAACATCGTTCACTAAGAGCGGTGTAACGTCTACTTCCCAATGTTTTTTTCACAGCAAGAGCAAGAGCTCGTCTTTGTCCCACAATTATCAATAGCCGCTTGGCTCGAGTGATTGCAGTATAGAGAAGTTGCCGCTCAAGAATAATGCTGTGGGAGTCATGCAATACCAGCACCACTACCGGTACCTCAGAGCCTTGAGAACGGTGAATCGTAAGGGCATAAGCAAGATCTAATTGATAGAGAAGTTCTCGAGGATATTCAATGATTCTGCCATCCCAAAGCTGGACAGAGAGAGTTTGTGAAACGCCATCAATTCCAATGATCTCTCCCTGATCACCATTGAAGACCCCACCATCGGTGATATTGTAATTGTTAACCCGCTGACACACTCGGTCACCCAGGCGAAAGGCGATGTTTCCTTGCACTAAGACAGAATCAGTTGAGTCTGTTGGAGTCAGACGAGCTTGAAGACGAAGATTCAATGAGATAATTCCTAGTTCACCTTTATTCATCGGTGAGAGTACTGTGATTTCTTTTGCTCCAAAACCAAATTTTTTAGGAATTTGTTCACACACCAAACGCTCAACAAGGAGCGCACCTTCTTCAGCACTAGAAATTCCTAAAAAATACGCATCGCATTTTGTCGTTCCATCAGGGGAGGGGATTTCAGGAACAACTCCGGAATTGACCTGGTGGGCGATGTGAGTAATTGAGGATTCATCTCCCCGACGAAAGAGGTGCTGGAGGCGAACCACCGCAAGGTGTGGAATCGTCAAGAGATCGGCGAGGAATCGGCCGGGCCCTACACTCGGGAGTTGATCTGCATCACCAACGATAACGATTCTTGCGCCTTTCGGAATTGCCTCAAAGAGGTTTGCCGCTAAGGTGAGTTCAATCATTGAGCTTTCATCAAGGATCAGCACATCAAGTGCAAGAGGATCGTCTTTTGTAAAGAGAAAGTGTCGTGTAGCAGGATCAAATTTTAGCAAACGATGAATGGTGGAGGCTTCGACATCACACACCTCCGAGAGACGCTGTGCAGCTCTTCCTGTGGGAGCAGCAAGTTTTACTGAGAGCCCTGCAGAGCGAAAAAGGTTTGTTACCGCTTGAAGCACCGTTGTTTTTCCACACCCTGGGCCACCGGTGATTACGGTGATTGTGTGTGTTGCTGCAAATTGTAGAGCCTGTTTTTGCTCAGAGGAGAGTTTGATGATTCGTGGCGGTGTCGTACTTGTTCCTGGAACATCGTAGGTGCGATGGGCGCACGCTGAGATGAGCTCTTCAGAGATTGGGGCTTGAGGAGACGCAGCGATGCGTTCTGTAATTTCTTCAGCGAGTAACCGCTCGGCGCGTTCAAGAAAGCTTAAATAGATACTCTCCCCTCGTGAAACGATCTCTCCTGATTGAATAAGCTTTGATAAAACCTCCTCCATTGAGCTTTCGTTCTCAGAGTGAAGTTGGAGTAAGCTGACTGTCTTTGCTCCAAGAACTCCTTTGGGGAGAAAACAATGACCGTCTTCACTTGCTCGTTTGAGAGTGTAGAGGAGTGCAGCTTCAAGGCGAAGAGGAGAATCCTCTGCAATTCCTAAGAGTCGAGCGATTTTATCTGCGGTATGAAATCCAATGCCCCACACTTCACGTGTCAGAATATAGGGATTTTCTTTTACCACGTCGATGGAACGTTCGCGGTAGGTGCGATAGATTCGTTGTGCAAGTGCCAATGAGATGCCGTGCTCTTGAAAAAATAAAATAACCTCCCGTGCCCCACGCTTTTCAAGCCAGGAGGTTTGAATCTCTAATAATTTCTTTTTTCCAATCCCCGGCACCTCTGAGAGTGATTCAGGAGAGGCATCGAGTATTTCTAATGTTTTTTCCCCAAATTGATCGATGATTCGTTTTGCAAGTACCGGACCAAGACCTTTAATGCTTCCGGAGGAGAGATACTTCTCAATGGCTTCTTTTGTCGTTGGTCTTTGTTCCGTAATAAAGCGCGCTTTAAACTGTTTTCCAAATTTTGGATGGGTCTCCCACCGACCGTGAGCAACGATATTGGTTCCACTTCCAAGTTCAGAAGTAAGTGGGCCAATCACCGTGGCAAGAACTCCAGTTTTTTCCACCTCAACTCGTAACACGGTGAAGCTTCGATCCTCGTTTTGAAATGTAATTCGTCGAACAGCTCCTTCAAGAAGGGCGTCTTGGTTAAAGAGGGGAGTTTCTTGGCTTGATGTCGGGTCAGTGGTCATAATTTGAACTACATACGTACTTCAGAGGCTTAATAGGATAAAAATTAAGTAGATTTTCACATTTTTTAAAAAGTATATATACTCTCACCATAAAGGTAAGTTATTTAGCACAAATGCCTTACGGAAGAGAACTTGATAATGCTTGCTATTAGAACCATTGTTGTAACACCTTTTATGCAGAACGCACGTCTGTTGTGGGATACTACTTCTCAGGTTGGATGTGTCGTTGACCCGGGTGGTGATATTGAGGAGATTCTCAAGGTTATCGCCGATGAACAGGTCTCGGTACAGACGGTGTTACTTACTCATGCACATTTAGATCACGCCGGTGGTGTAATGAAACTTCTGGCAGCTCTTCCTGGAGAAGTTTCATTGATTGCTCACCGGTTAGAAAGGGAGATGCGTAGACAGGTGTCCCACTCTGCACTACTTTTTGGACTTTCTCCGAAGGATTATCAAGATGTTCGTGAGCCCGATCTCTTTATCGAAGGTGGGGATCGAGTGCAGATTGGAAGATGTGAGGGGCAGGCACTTTTTACCCCAGGGCACTCTCCTGGGCATCTCTCTCTTTACTTTCCTCAGAGTGGGCAGGATGCTCCGATACTCATTGCCGGCGATACTCTCTTTTCTGGATCAATAGGACGAACCGACCTCCCAGGAGGGGATCACCAAACACTGATTGAAAGTATTCATTCTCAACTGCTTATTCTCCCTGAGGAGACAAAAGTCCTCTCCGGTCATGGGCCGGATACAACGATTGGCCGTGAAAAACGAACAAATCCCTTTCTTGAGGAGCGATGACACTGTCTGGAAAAAACATTGTGCTTGGGGTGAGTGGCTCAATTGCTGCTTACAAAGCGGCAGAGCTTGTGCGTCAATTGCGAAAAGAGGGAGCAAATGTCTTTGTTGTTATGAGTCCACATGCAAAGGATTTTATCTCACCGTTGACGATGCAGTCACTCTCTGGAAACCCCGTAACGAGCGATCTCTTTAATCCCGAACAGGAAGAAGCGATGGGGCATATTCGCCTTGCGGATCTTGCTGATGTGGTGGTGGTTGCTCCGGCAACGGCCAATACACTTGCAAAGGCCGTTTCTGGATTTGCTGATGATGTGCTGAGCGCTGTTCTTTTGGCAACAAAAGCACCGGTAATTTTTGCACCGTCAATGAACGTACAGATGTGGGAAAATGAAATTACGAAACAAAATGTTTCCAAACTTAAGACACATGGGGGGATCTTTGTTGGTCCTGAGCATGGGGAGCTTGCTTGTGGGTGGATAGGCGAGGGGAGGTTTGCAAGTGGAGAGGCTATCGTTTCAGCAATTGCAGATCTATTTCAACCCCAAGATCTCTTCGACGTCGATGTTTTAGTCACGGCAGGACCGACCAGAGAATTTATTGATCCCATTCGGTTTTTGTCAAATACCTCAAGTGGCAAAATGGGGTATGCTATTTCACAAGCGGCCAGTGAACGGGGTGCACGGGTTACGCTTATCTCTGGACCAACAGAACTTCTCCCTCCGACCAGAGTAGAAACACATTTTATTGAAACTGCTCTTCAACTGGAAGAAACGCTTCATGCACAAATTTCGCGACAAGAGAGAAAACACCGATTGTTATTTATGGCCGCAGCAGTTGCAGATCATCGAGCCGAGCGAGTTTCTCAAGAAAAACTTTCCTTTGATAAGACAAAGGAAAGATCACTTTCATTGGTTCCAAATAGTGATATCCTTCGGGGACTAGGAGAGAAAAGAGAACGGGAAGGGTTGAACGTAAAGCTTGTTGGTTTTTGTGCAGAGAGCGGGGATCGGGAGAGTTTGCTCAAGAAGGCTCAGGAGAAATTGAATCGAAAAAAAGTTGATCTTATCGTTGCTAATCTCATCGAGGATTCATTTGGAAAAGATGAAAACCATGTCTTTGTTGTTTGGAATGATGGATTTCAAGAGATTCAGAGAGCGCCAAAGTTACAGGTTGCGAGAGAGATTATTTCTGTTTCGAAAGAGAGGCTCCTAGCAAAGAAGTGACAGAAGAAGAAAGTACGGTATAAACTAGAAAACCGCAGTAGATCGCTTAGAAAATACTTGAGATATCAATGGGAAATGCAGCAAAAAAAGAACTCGCCAATCAGGTAGCGGCACAATTAAAGGCCTCAAATGTTGAGGGATTGCCACGAGAGTGGTTTGAAGAAAAAAGCATGGTGAAAAAAACTGCAAAATTAAATGAAGCTCCTTCTCAACTCGTACCGAATTCCCCTTCGGATATGAGTTCTCTCTCTTGGGAGGCTCTTTCTCAGATAGTCATGGAGTGTAAAAAATGTAGACTCTGTGAAGGCCGGAACAAAGTTGTTTTTGGAGCAGGAAAGACGGAGAGCCCATTAATTGTGTTTGTAGGAGAAGGTCCAGGAGCTGAAGAAGATCGTCTCGGTGAGCCTTTTGTGGGAAAAGCAGGGAACCTGCTTACGGCGGCGATCACCAAAGGAATGGGATTGACTCGAGCTGATGTTTTTATCTGTAACGTGGTAAAATGTAGACCACCCCAGAATCGGATTCCACTTCCTGATGAAGTAGAAAATTGTAAACCATATCTTTTTCGCCAACTTGAACTCCTTCGTCCAAAGGTGATCGTTACCCTCGGTGGGCCTGCTTCGCTTCTCCTTACGGGAGAGAGCGTGGGTATTACAAAGATTCGGGGCAGGTGGTTTCATTGGCAAGGAATAAAACTTATGCCGACATTTCATCCAGCATATCTTCTTCGAAATCCCCCGGCAAAGAAAGAATTCTGGGAGGATTTACAAGAAGTGATGAAGGAAGTTGGACTCCCGATTACGAAAAAAGAGAAAGTGCTTTGAAAAATATCCGTTCTATCTATCGGTGGGGTTTGTTCGCCCTTGCTTTAAACGGCTTATTGCAAATAGCAGCCCTCGATCTCCTTTCTGCACAAAACTCTCTGCACGAGAGCGAGCTTCGACCTGTTGTGGTGCTTTCGATCGATGGTACGATTAATCCAGCAACAGCAGACTACTTAGAAACCTCTCTCCGGGAAGCAAAACGGCGAAACGCTCAGCTCGTTGTGCTTCGTCTCAATACCCCAGGAGGGCTTCTCCCTTCAATGCAGACGATGGTTGAGCTTATCTTAGAATCGGAAACCCCCATTGCTGTTTATGTTTCACCACAGGGAGGAAGTGCGATCTCTGCCGGAGTGTTTGTAACACTTGCTGGTCATTTTGCAGTGATGGCCCCAGGAACTTCTATCGGTGCTGCACATCCAGTGAGTGGTCAAGGAGATGATATCCAGGGAGACATGCGTGCAAAGGTTGAAAACTCGGCTGTATCGTTGATTAAGGGGATTGCAGAACAGCGTGGACGAAATGCAAAATGGGCAGAAAAAGCAGTTCGAGAAAGTGTTGCGGTAACGGATCGCGAGGCGCTTGAAGCAAAAATTATCGACTTCGTAGCAGCGGATCTTGATAAACTTTTGGCGGAACTTGAAGGAAAAACAGTAAATGTTTCTGGAAAAAATATTACGCTCAAAGGTCTTACTACCGCTTCGCAGGAACCAGTCGAGATGAGCTTTAAACAAAAGATTATCAACATCCTCTCTGATCCGAATATCGCTATCTTGCTTGGTCTTGGCGCGCTCTTGGGATTAGGGCTGGAACTTTATCATCCAGGAGTGGTGCTCCCTGGAATTGTTGGCGCGATCTGTCTTATTTTGTCACTCACGGCAGCTCAAGTGTTACCCATAAATTATGGAGGTGTGGCGCTACTACTTCTTGGTGCTGCATTTTTTGCTGTCGAACTTTTTATGCCGACGTTTGGTGTCTGGGGGGTGGCAGGAATCATCTGCTTTGTCCTCGGTTCAATCTACCTCATCGATACCGATCTCGTATGGGGAACTGAGAGTTTGGGGGTAGACAAGCTCCTTGTTGGTTCTGTTGCTGGAACAGTGGGGGGGATCTTGCTGATTGTTACCTACTTAGTGCTGAAGTCTAGCCAGCGTCCGGTGAGCACGGGGAAGGAGGGGTTAATCAATCAGTTTGCTACGGTGATCAAAGATTTTGAACCAGATGAAAAGAATCGTCGTTTTATTGGCAAAGTTACGATTATGGGTGAATATTGGAATGCTCAATCTAAAGATACTCCTCTGCTGAAAGGAGCGAGGGTTCGTGTTGTTGCTATTGAGCCGGAGATGACTTTACGTGTTGAGCCAAGTAATTAGAGAAGGAGAGTAAATCAGATGCCATTGCCAGTTTTAATCGTTGTTGGTCTTATCGTCATTCTTTTTGTTTTTGTTGTTCGCGTTCTTAATGAGTATGAGCGTGGGGTGGTGTTTCGCTTGGGACGACTCATCAGTCCTCGTGGACCTGGGCTGACATTTCTTATTCCAGGGATTGAAAAAATGCGGCGAGTGGATCTGCGAACAATTACTATGGATGTTCCTTCCCAGGATGTAATTACACGAGATAACGTTTCTGTGAAAGTTAATGCGGTTGTTTACTTTCGGGTAATTGACGTAAATAAGGCAGTAGTTGAAATTGAAAATTATTTGTATGCAACAAGCCAGTTAGCACAAACAACTTTACGAAGTGTCTGTGGAGAAGGCCACCTAGATGACCTCCTCATCTCTCGAGAGCAGATTAATCTGCGCTTACAGGAGATATTAGATCACGCCACCGATCCTTGGGGGATAAAGGTTTCGATGGTAGAAATTAAGCATATCGATCTTCCTCCAGAGATGCAGCGAGCGATGGCAAAGCAAGCAGAAGCTGAGCGGGAACGAAGAGCAAAGATTATTGCCGCAGAGGGGGAATTTCAATCAGCAGAAAAGCTTGCAGAAGCTGCAGCGCTCTTAGGTCGAGAACCGCAAGCAATTACCTTGCGTTATCTACAAACGCTTCGTGAGATTGCTACTGAAAATAACTCAACGACTTTGTTTCCAATTCCCATCGATGTATTCTCGATGTGGAAACCAAAGGAAGGCCGTTCTTAAAAGAAAAAAACTTTCAAGTTAAATCCGTTGCGTCAGTTGTTTCTCGACTATACATTGCCTCATGAGCGAATTGCTCAACATCCTATCGAGGCTGATGGGCGCGCTCGAACGGATGCAAAACTGCTTGTAGGAAGAGGAGAAAATCCTCCGACTATTGAAGATCGTTATTTTTCAGATCTTCCCTCATTCTTACAAAAAAACGACCTGATTGTTTTAAACAACACCCGTGTGGTATCAAGACGTTTTTTTGCAAGAATGATACCGTCTGGAGCGGAGTTTGAGATCTTACTTTTAGATCAACTTCAAAACGCTTCCCACGCTCAGCTGTGGGAAGCGCTTGGAAAACCCCTTCGAAAGCTTCAAGTAAATGATCGTCTCTTGCTCTCAGAACACCTTCAAGCCACAGTAAAGAAAAAATCAGTAAAGAAGGAATCCTCCCCGCATAGTCTCATTGAACTAGAAGTAAGCACGGACGACGCTCTTGGATCCTCTCTTGATGAATTGATTGAGAGAGAGGGAAGTATTCCTATTCCGCCTTATATTCGAAAAGGTCGAGCAGGTATTGAAGATAATCTCTATTACCAAAGTGTTTTTTCTCAATCTCCTGGCTCCCTTGCCGCGCCGACAGCGGGGCTTCATTTTACGAAGGAACTTCTAGAGGTTCTAAACAATAAAGGCATCGCTCATGCATTTGTTACCCTCCATTTAGGAACAGCAAGTTTTCTCCCAATTCGAGATGTGGAGACCCATCAACTTCAGAGTGAGCGGTTTATCGTTCCAACTTCCACGAGAGAGGCTATAAAAAATACAAAAGCTAATGGAGGACGTATCATTGCTGTAGGAACAAGCACCACCCGAGCACTCGAAGCTGATAATGGGGAGTCGGGGATGCAGGAAACAACATTGTTCATAAAGCCAGGGTTTGAATTTCGTGTAGTCGATTCATTAATAACAAATTTTCATCAGCCTGGCTCAAGTCACCTGCTCCTTGTTCAGGCGTATATGGGCATTGAGCCTACGGCAGAGATTTATCTTCATGCACTCAAGGGTGATTATCGGTTTTTAAGTTATGGTGATGCTATGTATTTAAGGAGAGAGTGTGTCTAAGCAGGTGATGTTTGTAGAGAGTCAAAAAAAGAATGGCGAGTTTGTTCTCAGGAACACTGATGGCAGTGCTCGGTGTGGAACTTTTACAACTGTGCACGGCGATTTTCAAACCCCTGCGTTTATGCCAGTTGGGACTCAAGGTACGGTAAAGGGGATGACTCCTGATCGGCTGGTTGATATTGGTGCTGAGATCATACTTTCAAATACCTATCATTTACACTTACGACCGGGGGAAGAACTTATCTATGAAGCAGGTGGGATACACCGTTTTATGGGGTGGCAGGGGCCGATTCTTACTGACAGTGGGGGATATCAGGTCTTTAGTTTAACGAAATTACGAACGGTAAGTAATGATGGGGTGATGTTTCAATCACATCTCGATGGGAAGGCAATCAATTTTACTCCTGAGCGTGTTATTCAGATTCAAGAAAGATTGGGAGTAGATATTGCGATGGTGCTTGATGAATGTTGTGCCTATCCACTTGGAAAAGAGGAGGTGTCGGCATCTTTGCAGCGAACGTTGTCTTGGGCACGACGAAGTCTTGAAGCAAGAAGAAGAGAAGAGACATCTTGTTTTGGTATTGTCCAAGGAGGAATGTACCCTGAGCTTCGAGATCAGGCGGTGAGGGAAATGATGAAACTTCCCTTTGATGGGTATGCAATTGGTGGTGTCAGTGTTGGTGAGCCTGTGGAGGTGATGCGTGAAATTGCCAAGCAGTGCGCGCAACTACTTCCGGTAGGAAAAATTCGATATTTGATGGGAGTGGGGACCCCAGAAGATATCGTACATGCGGTGAGTTACGGTATCGATCTCTTTGATTGTGTAATTCCGACAAGGAGTGCTCGTTTTGGGCGGCTCTATACTCAGGGTGGATATCTAAACATTCGAAATAGCGAGTATCGAAATGATCACTCAGCTATTGATTCAAAATGCGACTGTATGACCTGCCGCACTTTTAGCCGAGCCTACCTTTCTCATCTAGTTCACGCTAAAGAGGTATTGGCAATTGAACTTGCAACAGTTCATAATCTGCGCTTTTATCAGCGACTAATGGCTGAAATTAGGCAGGCAATTAGTGAAAAACGATTTAGTCTGTTTGCAAAGGAGTTTCTTGCCAATAGGAATTCAGAAGAGAGATGACCCCATACGAGTTTATAGTTCAGACCGTTCTTTATATCGTCTGCATTGCGTTTGTTTACTTTCTTTTGGTGACGAAACCGCGTCTAGATGAGGAGAATAAGAAACAAAAATTCCTCCAAGGGTTGAAAAAAAATGATGAAGTGATCACGAGTGGAGGGCTCTTGGGAAGGGTGTTTGCAGTAAAAGCTGACATAGTTACAGTTGAAATTGCTCAAAATGTTCGGGTGAAGGTCCGAGCAGTAGATGTACATTCTGTCCCGAAAGGGGAGGAAGAACGAGAACAAAAATTGGAAAGTGCTAGCGTGAATGAAAAAAAATAAATACAAATTAGGACCGAACCAGTAATCAAATCTTTGCGTATGCTAGCGTATAAAAAAAGAGCTTTGGTCATTGCAGCGATTATTGTTGTTGCCGTTGTCTTTCTTTTGCCAACAATCTTTCGATCCCTTGGAAAAGAGATTCCTGAGTTTCTTCCAACTGAGGAGATAAAGTTAGGATTGGATCTCAAAGGAGGTCTCTATTTTACTTTAGAGGTTCAGACAGAAGAGGCGGTAAAGAGTCATCTCGCCCAATTAGCGCTCTCCATTAAAGATGAGCTTAATAAAGAGAAGGGGGGCATCCTTCGTGCGAAGCAAGTAGGAGAAAATAAGATTGAAGTAACGCTCCTGAGTGAGGAAAACTATCCTAAGCTCCAGAACTTTATTCGAGAAAACTATCGCATCTTAACCGAATCAAGCAAAGGTGCCGCAGAATCAGGACGAGTTCTCGTAACCTTCCAACTTGATCCCCGACAAGCAAAAGAGATTGAGGCGAATTCGGTGAGTCAAGCAATTGAGACGATCCGTAACCGAGTTGATCAGACCGGAGTGCGTGAACCGCTCATTCAACGTCAGGGAGAGAGACGAATTATTGTTCAACTCCCAGACCTTGAAGTGAAGGATATTGATTTAGTTAAGAAAACCATAGGATCGGTAGCAAAAC
>CAZDIO010000063.1:0-38285 GCA_964505555.1 uncultured Bdellovibrionales bacterium | reverse complement strand
AGGCTCATTACAGAGAGGCTTCAAAAAAATTCCGTCAGGGAAATCTTTATATACAGTTTCCCCGTTTCTCCATCAGACCTCCCCTCCTTTATACCCTTAATCATTCTGTCCTTACTTGAGTAGATCTTCTTATCTCGCTTGAAATTCATTCCCTCGTTCAAATCCGTTTCTGGAGTTACTCTTTCGCACGCGTTTTTCATTGTTTATTTCGTTAGCGGTTTTTAGAGAGAGTGTTCACTCTGATTATCGCGAAAGTACAGTCAATTGCGTAAAGAAATGTTTCCTAGGGTAAAAAAGAAAAGGAATAAAATACTTATGAACGGAGGGAAAATATGGAAATTTAAAAAATATATGGAACTTAGGAAGAAGAAGTGGTCTAAAAGGAGGGGGAAGCTATGGGGATTAGTCGGCAACATATTCAAGTAGGTTGGAGACATTTTTGGCAGCAACTTGCCAAAGTTATTCGAAATCCACTCTTTTTGATTTTAACACTCATCGGGAACTTCGTTCTCTTTGCTGCGGCTACACTGTTCTATTTTTTAGAAACAGGAGTAAATCCAAAAATAATAGATATCTACGACTCACTTTGGTGGGCATTTGTAACAATGACAACAGTCGGTTACGGAGATATCATTCCTATGACCGGCACAGGAAGAGTAATCGCTGTTTTTCTCATGCTTACCGGAGGGGTGCTCTTTTTATCATTTATTGCACTTCTTTCAAGCGCTTTTATTGAGCTAGAGTTTCTTGAATTAGAAAAAGAGGTAGTTGAATTAAGAAAAAAAATTTCAACTCTTTCACGAGATATAGAAAAACATCACTAAATCTAAAAATACGATACAGATCGCACCACTAGTTCAATCATAGCAGAAATTATTAATACTCATTGACATCCTTGAGCTTATTTGAGAAAATACATGCCATGATAAAATCTTTTAATCAGTCCTTCCATTTTCACCATCGGCACCCAAGCCGATAATACAGTGTTGCGCCCTGGCAGCGCCTTACCAAAGCCAGAAAATACAAGAGACTAACTAACATTAGAGACAATGGAGTTTTCTATGGCTCAAATGCAGCCGTTTATTAAACTTGCGCTTCCAAAGGGGCGGATGGAAAAAGGCGTGTTTGACCTCCTTACCGAAGCGGGGATCCATGTTCGCGCAAGCAACAGAGAATATCGTCCACTGGTTTCCCTTCCGGAATTTGAGACAAAAATTCTCAAACCTCAAAATATAGTTGAGATGCTCCACCTCGGTTCTCGAGATATCGGATTTGCAGGGGCAGATTGGGTTTATGAATTAGAAGCTGAGGTAATAGAACTTCTTGACACCGGACTGGATCCTGTAAAACTTGTTGCCGCAGCACCTGAATCGCTTCTTGAAGAGGGAAAGTTGCCGAGGCGATCTTTGGTGATCGCTTCGGAATACAAAAAACTTACCGAACAATGGATCCAGCGCCGAAATATTTCTGCTCAATGTGTGCTCTCTTACGGCGCTACCGAAGTATTTCCCCCCGAAGATGCAGATTGTATCGTCGATAACACCGCAAGTGGAGCAACGCTCAAAGCAAATCAGTTATCTATCGTCGATGAATTAATGAACTCTTCTACTCGCCTATATGCAAATCCTCATGCGTTAGACTCTCCGCGTAAACGTGAAGAGATAGATCGCTTTGTTCTTCTGTTACGGTCCGTTCTCGAAGCACGAAAACGAGTAATGCTAGAGGTAAATGTGAGCGCAGAATATCTTGAGCAGGTAGTAGCAATTCTGCCCTGTATGAGAAAGCCTACAATTGCTTCACTCTATAAGGAAGATGGCTACGCAGTTAAAGCTGCTGTTCCTCGCTCCTGTCTTCCACGACTGATTCCAGAGATAAAGGCACATGGTGGAACTGACATTGTTATTAGTTCACTCACCCAAATAACTGTCTAGCTTGGTTTTAGATATGGAATTAGCAATTGTAAAAACCGGAGTTGCAAACACAGCATCAGTTACTGCTGCCTTTGAACGACTCGGTTGTAAACCTAATCTTACGAATAATGCTTCGGTCATACACACAGCAAAATATCTGGTTCTTCCAGGAGTGGGAACATTTGGTGCGACGATGCACGCACTTTCGCAAAATAAACTTATTGAGCCATTACGAGAACGAATCAAAGAGAGAAAACCAACCTTAGCAATCTGTGTTGGATTGCAAGTTCTCTTTAAAAGTAGCGAAGAGACTCCAGGGATACGGGGGCTAGGGATCTTTTCTGGCAGTATAAAAAAATTCCCTCCATTTGTTCGAGTTCCTCAACTTGGATGGAACTGGATTGAAGGAGAGTCGTTTTTCAATAATGGATATGGTTACTTTGCGAATTCTTACTATGCTTCAGAGATTTTACCAAATTTCAAACAAGCTTGGTCAGAACACGGAGTTCGTTTTCTTTCTGGCTTCAAAGGAGAAGGACTTACGGCATGTCAGTTTCACCCTGAATTGTCAGGTGAGTTTGGCAAAAAAGTACTAACCGATTGGCTTAAAGCTTAAACTATGCTTACACGGAGAATAATCCCCTGCCTCGATGTTAAGAATGGACGCGTAGTGAAGGGAGTTCGCTTTGATAACCTTCGAGATTGTGGTGATCCTGTGGAGCTGTCTCTTCGATACGAGGAGGAAGGGGCGGATGAAATCGTCATTCTTGATGTTTCTGCCACTAATGAAGCTAGGCTTGCTCACTTAAAAACGATAGCTGCTGTAAGAAAACAGCTCTCACTTCCGCTCACTACCGGAGGTGGGGTCAGCTGTGCAGAGGATGTGAGGCGACTGCTTGATGTTGGTGCAGATAAAGTGTCTATCAATTCTGCTGCAGTGAAAACCCCACAATTGCTATGTGAGCTTTCTGCTCGTTACGGAAGTCAGTGCACGGTATTGGCTGTAGATGCTGTTTGTAGCAACGATGGGTGGAAGGTCGTGATCCGTTCTGCTCAAGAACGTACCGAAAAAAATGCAATAGAATGGGCAAAAGAAGGAGCTGCTCTTGGAGCAGGTGAGATTCTCCTTACGAGTTGGGATAGAGATGGAACAGGTGAGGGATACGATGTAGAGCTTATTTCCGCGGTATCAACAAATGTATCTGTGCCGGTGATTGCGTCAGGGGGAGCAAAGGAGCCTAGCGATTTTTTAGCGGCCCTTCAATCTGGAGCAGACGCTGTGCTTGCTGCGACAATATTTCATGAAAAAAAATATTCCGTGGAGCAACTAAAAACATTTCTTCTTTCTCATGGCGTGGAGGTGCGAAGATGATTATTCCCTCAATTGATATTATGGGCGGACAAGCTGTGCAGCTTGTGGGAGGACGAGAAAAGGTTCTAGAGGCTGGAGATCCACTTCCGATTGCGAAACGATTTTCACCGATTGGAGAGATCGCTGTGATTGATCTTGATCAAGCGCTTGGACAAGGTTCAAATCACGAAATTATTGAGCAGTTATTGCCCATTGCGCGGTGTCGGGTGGGAGGGGGTATTCGCGATACAGCGCATGCATTTCGTTTACTTGATTGTGGAGCAGAAAAATTAATTCTGGGAACACGAGCTGTTCCTGAATTTCTGAAAGCGTTGCCTCGAGAGCGAATTATTGCCGCTGTTGATGCCTATCGGGGAGAGGTAGTGGTGGATGGTTGGCGAACAAAGACGGGAAAAGGAATTGTAGAAGTAATGAAGGGGCTTCAAGGATACGTGTCGGGATTTTTAGTTACTTTTGTTGAGTATGAAGGATTACTTCAGGGAACAAACCTTAGCGCGGTAGAAAATATTGTAAGAGCCGCCAATGGTGTAAAGGTTACTGTTGCTGGTGGGATTTCTTCTTCAGAGGAAATTGCTGAGCTTGATCGTTTAGGGGTTGATGCTCAGGTAGGAATGGCACTTTATACAGATCGAATCAGTTTAGCCAAAGCATTTTCAGCCCCAATAAAATGCGATCGTGCCGATGGACTCTGGCCAACGGTTGTCTGTAACGAGCGGGGGGTAGCGCTGGGACTTGCCTGGTCTAACCTGGAGAGTCTCACTCAAGCTCTTGAAACGAGGCAAGGGATCTATTTTTCTCGAAAAACTGGCAATGTATGGAGAAAGGGAGAGCAATCTGGAGCGCGTCAAGACCTTCTTAAAGTTGATCTTGACTGCGATCGAGACGCCCTTCGCTTTACAGTAAGACAATATGGAGAGGGATTTTGCCATAGAGATACGATGACCTGTTGGGGGAGAGGCCCGATAGAGGAGGAATTATTTACTACGATCAAGGAGAGATTATCTTATGCGCCGAGTGGTTCATATACAAAGCGTCTTTTTGAAGAGAGGGGATTATTAGAAGCAAAGCTCTTGGAAGAAGCTCGAGAGGTAATCGAAGCACAAACTCAATGTGAAAGCATAGAAGAACTAACAGACCTTCTCTACTTCATGCTTGTTCGAGCGGTGCAAAAAGACGTTTCACTTCAAGATATCGGTCAGACCCTAACCCAGCGCGCGCTAAGAGTTAGTCGACGCTCGGGAAACACGAAAATAATGGCTTAAGTATGATCAAAGAAATTGAAGAGACATTTAAAAATATTCCTGCTTTCGATATTCTTACAATCGCAAACAGAGCACAGGCAGCTTTAAAAAATAATTCAGAGCTTCGTTGGGAAAAAAAAGAGGGAGAGCTTGTTACGAAGGCAGATCTCCTGATCCAAAAGCTACTCCTTGAGTATTTTTCTGAGTCTCCGCTCGCCGGGACATTCCTTGTAAAAGCTGAAGAGACACATGGCGAAGAGAGAAATTGTTTGCCAAACTCTCAGTGTATTTGGCAACTGCTCATCGATCCCTTAGATGGCACAAGTTCCTTTTGTCGAGGCGAAAAAACCTGGGGAACGATGGTTGGACTATGCGACAAGAGAGGTGATCTTATCTATTCTTGGAATATGATCTCTTCAGGAGAGGTTTTCTCTTCGCTTAATAGCAGGGAGAGGGATACGATGAGTTTGCAAGAGAGACAAAAACAATCCAAGTCCTTTATCTTTGATGTCTATGACTATGGGGCAGGAGCTGCGAGCCATTTTTCAAAAGCTTTTGAAGAAGTTTCTTTAGAGAAATTCAAATCTACAGATATTGAAGTGACCTCCTTTCCAGCTGCTGTGTGGGCAGGGTGGGAATTATTTAATGAAAACATAGATGGTTTACTCTGGCTTCCAAGTAGTAAAGGCAAGGAAAACTATCCCGATTACGATCTTATTTTTATCGGTGCCTTAGTCGAGCAAGGTTGGAAAGTAAGAATAGGAAAAACAGATCGTGAAAAACAGAGCACGATACAGATGGTGGCCATTTCACGTTCCGAGGAGATGTTGGAAATGCTTTGGAAGACGGGGCTTCTGATATCTCCTGGCAATCGAAATGTCTCATTATTTTATGAAACGGACTTATTAATCACCTCTTCGATAGATGAGGAAGAAGAACGATGAAAGCAGAGATGAGATTGAGTGAGGGAGGACGTATCTCCTTTTTTAAATGGAGAGATGCTAATCAGCAGCTTCGAGAAAGGATCATAAAAAGATCCCAGAAAGAGATGGATCTTGCTCGAAACATCGCTCGCGATTGGATCGCGAAGGTAGAACGTTATGGTGATGATGCGTTAGTTGATTATATCCATACCTTTGATGATCCAACGTTTACGAAAGATAGATTGCGGGTCACAACTGATGATATTTCGGAGGCTTATAAGAAAACAAGCAAAGAAGTTGTAGAGATCATTCGTCGTCAGATTGAGATTTCAACGGAGTTTCACCAGAGACAGTTACCTGCGAGATTAGAGGAAACCGCTGAATTTGTTCCCGGTGTCGTTACGGGGTGGAGGATAGTACCCATTCAGAGTGTAGGGCTTACGGTTCCTGCCGGTCAGGTTCCTCTCCCTACGGTAATGCAGATTCTTACGGTTGCGGCAAAGAGAGCTGGAGTGCCTCGAATCGTTGCCTGTTTTCCTCCCACGGGAAAGCACTATGAGATGCTTATTGCTGCAGATATTGCGGGGGTTGATGAAATTTATCGGGTAGGGGGAATTGCTGGTGTTGCGGCAATGAGTGTGGGAACAGAAACAATTCGACCTGTTTTAAAGATTGTTGGCCCGGGGAGTATTTACACTCAAGCTGCAAAGATGGAGGTATCTCTTCGTGGTATTGCCATTGATATGTTGTCTGGTCCATCAGAGGCATTGTTAATTGCGGATGAAAGTGCCGATCCACGATATTGTGCGGCGGATATTCTTGCTCGTTGCGAGCATGATCAAAATGCCTGTGCGGTTTTAGCTACAACTTCTCAAAGTCTTGCTAAAAGCGTTCTGACAGAACTCTACTACCAACTACCAAAGTTGAGACGAAAAGAGATAGCTGAGGTTTCACTTAGTCGATATTCTGCGGTGATTGTATTTGATGATAGTGAGCAGATCATAACTTTTGCAAATGATTACGGTGCTGAACATTTAGAGATTCTTACGGACAATCCTTGGGAGATCTGTAAGCAAATTGAAAATGCGGGATCAATCTTTCTTGGTCACTTTGCTCCTGTCGCGGTTGGAGATTATGCGAGTGGAACAAATCATTGTTTGCCAACTGGAGTTGCGACAAAAACGGCCTCTCCTGTTGGTGTAGAAACATTTTTAAAGAAATCAGAGATTCAATGGCTTACCAAAGAGGGTCTAAGAAATTTAGAACCGATTGTGACGACGATAAGCAGGATCGAAAAATTAGATGCACATACAAAATCGGTACAGATAAGGCTGTCATAGGAGCTGTTAGATATGCTTGACGATTGCATAGAACTCTCATTTGGAGATGTGCGCCAAAAAATCATCAATACGCCAAATCATTTTATCAGTCATATGATAGAGCATATTGCGTGGCGGATGGGGCTTGAGATCTGCGTTCAATGGCGTGGGGCAGACTGGAGGAGCTTAGGTCGTAGGATTGGAATTGAAATTGGTAAACTCTCACCGCGTATTGATCGGGCAGCAGCGCTTGGGATGATTGATGATGGGAGTGCGGTGGTGTCAATTGAACTTGAGGGGGGAGGGGTTAAGCTCAGTGCTGTTTCAGGGGTGGATAGTCGGTGGTTTCTTGGACTTCGTTGTGAGCAGATTGAATCGGGACAATCGCTTCTTGAGTTCCTTGAGGGGGTCGGTGCGGGCCTTGGAGCAGGTATTTTTGTGGAGATTTGGAGCTTTGAAGATCCTCACCACACTTGGGAAGCGATATTTCGAGGTGTGGGAATTGTACTTGGAAAGATCTATTCACCACAAAGCTTCGCTTCAGAAAATGAGTTAGCATTTCTTAATGATTCTAAGATAGAAACGGCTGAGAGAGGATCAGAACTTACGGTCATCAAGCGAGGTGTTCACTTTGTGGAGATCCAAAGAGGAACAGCGGAGTCGGGTATTGTGATGGCTTTGGACTTTCTTTCCACAAAGCCAAATGCTTTTACGTTTGAAGTAGATGAGAGTATTCGAGAATCTGTTTTAGAGGCAGAAAAAATTATTACTCTTTTGACAGAACGGTTTGGGATAACGATGCAGATTGAATTTAAAGCTAAGCAGCTATCTTCTCGTCATGTGGTGATGGAAGACATCGGACTTGTAATGGGTAGAGCGTTTCTAGAGGTTCTCAAACTGAGAATGGAGCGATACGGTGTAAACGGTGCCGGAAGTAATATTTGTAATTTGAAAGATGTTAACGAAAAGAAGGTTCATATTGGGATTAGTGTGGAGGGGAGAAAATTTCTTCGATTGGTTTCTGAGGATGGGGATATAAATGCAATGAGACGAGAGTTTCTTATTGGACAAAATATTTTCAGCGGGCTTCGGTCAGAGGATCTCGATGATTTCCTTGATGGCTTGGCGGGGGGGATGTCTGCAAGTATTATCATTCATCTCCGTAATTATTCTAACGTAGAAGATAGGTGGAAGGAGTTGTTTGTCGGACTTGGAGATGCGCTGAAGGAGGTCTTTGCAGCAAATCCTTTTCGGCGAAGGGTTCCTCCTGGAGTAAAGGCGACATTAGCTTAGGGTATCGAGGACGAAAAAAAGAATAGTGGTGCATCCTGTCTGTATTAAGCTAAACTTCCAAGGTGAAAAATTTTGATAAACTCACTTTTATAAGTATTATTTCATTGTTGATTTGTTTCATCGGCCTTACGCAGATATTGGGTTATGCGTTTAATTTGTCTTTTCTTAAGGGAATTGGTTTCTCCTCTGTTATTTCTCCCTTTCCAAAGGTATTTTCCGACGTAGAAGGGCTTGAAACTTTTGCATCGGAGTTTACATTAAAGTTAACGGATAAAAATAATACCGTAAAAGAATTATCCATTACTCCAGAATTATATTCGAATCTTTCTGGTCCGTATAATCGGCGTAACGTTTATGGTGCGGCACTTTCATATGCTCCTCGATTAAAAGAAGAGGTCTGGCAAACGGTCTTTTGCTATGCATTTTATTTACCAGGGGTGCTTCGACAGGAGTTAAGGATTCCGGATTCCACACAGCATATTGCAGTTCTTATAAAGACTAAGACAAGAGGACGAAACGATCAGTGGTTGCTCGATCCAGTATGTGGGAAGTGAGATACGTTCGGTGAAGTTAAATTCAGTAAAATTAATCTCACCGTACCAGTTCGCCTTTTTTCGAATCTTATTCGGAGTGTACCTTCTTTGGCATTTTCTCTCTTTGGTCCCATACGGAAAGGAGCTGTTTTCTAGAAGTGGTGTTTATTCTGATCCCTCACAGAGTCCAACATATTCGTTTTTTCCCAATGCATTACTTCTTGTTGACTCGTCGCCGTTTGGGGTGCAGTTATTTCTTGTTGTTCTCTCCGGACTTTCCGGGTTGATTTTAATTGGAAAGTATCGACGTATCGCCTCGATATTGCTTTGGTATGGCTTTGCATGTGTGGTGAATCGAAATCCATTAATCAGTAACCCAAGTATTCCCTATGTGGGATTAATGTTACTTTTTCTAGGGCTTATTCCTTCCGGAGAACCGTTCTCGCTATTTGCACCACGCCAACAAAAAGCCTGGTATTTCCCAAAGAGTGTTTACACGATTTCCTGGTTTCTCCTTGCTATTGGGTATACTTTTAGCGGTCTTGTAAAACTTAATAGTCCAAGCTGGGTTGATGGGACAGCGATGATTCATTTAGTTACAAACCCACTTGCCCGCCCTGGTGTCTTTCGAGATCTGTTTCTTTCTCTTCCTACATTTTTTACTGCAGGGGTAACATATCTCACACTAGCAGGAGAGATCTTATTTCTTCCCCTAAGTGTGAGTAGGAAAGGACGTTTTATTGCCTGGCTTTGGATGTGTTGTATGCATATCGGTGTTCTTACGATGGTCTCGTTTGCTGATTTATCGCTGGGAATGATCATGATCCATTTATTTCTTTTTGATCCCTTATGGCTTCCCGCCCGAGCAGAAAAAAAAGGAACAATAGTCATTTTCTTTGATGGAGTTTGTGGGCTCTGTAACCAGGCGATTAATTTACTGCTGGATGAAGATTCAGAGCGTATTTTAAAATTTTCCTTACTTCAAGGGGATCTAGCTCAACCGTTTGTAGGAATGGAGCCAGAAAGTATGATTGTTGTTGATGATTTTCGAAGTGAAAAACAAAAGGTGCTTCGAGGGTCAGATGGTGTTTTTCGAGCGCTTGATGCCATTGGAGGGTTTTGGAGGGTTGTTTCACTCCTTCGTTTCACTCCTCGTCCAATTCGGGATTGGTGTTATTATTTTATTGCAAAGAATCGATACCGCTGGTTTGGAAAAAGTGATCAATGTCGGAGGATCACTCCGGATATTCAAGAAAGATTTACTTTTTAATTGTCTGAGAGGGATGGGTCTTTTGTTGCAGCGCAAATTGACCGCTTTCGACAGCCAATGCAGATTGGTAAAAATTGAAGTGGTGCAGTTTTGTTAATGTCCTCAGCATGTACATCTCGAAAAGCAAGCATGTCTTCAAATCGATCTTCTCGCCAATCGTCGTATCCACACTCTCCACTGAAGCGATGTGGATTGTTAAATGTACCAAAAAGCATGTCCCAAATCGGCAAATCAGCAAAATTTTGTGTATGATGATTGCGTTGATGATGAACGCGATGAGACTCCGGCCTTTGGATAAAGTATCCTAGCCAATGAGGGGTATTTACGTTCCAATGATAAAAGTATTCTGCAACTGCGGTAAAGAGTGTGTAGTAAGCGCCGGCTTTTATGTTTAGACCTAAAAGGGCGTATACAATGAGAGCACTTAAGAGCGAGTTAAGTGTGATCTCTACGGGGTGCTTATAAAAAGAGGTGACAATTTCGATTCTTCGTGGGGAGTGATGAAGTTGGTGGCAGAGTCTCCAGAAGAACTTTGATTGATGCCGGTAGCGGTGCCACCAATAATAGATAAAGGTGGATACTGCATAGGCTATGAGGGCGGAGCTTACTGGTGAAAAATACTCTCTTAGTCGAAAGAGAGACCAATTTTCAAACCATCGATCCCAAGTAAAACCTGCCAAGATAATGATGAGCAGTTGAACAACGTTACAAAGAACGATTCGTCCCCACCAGTTTTCGACTTTTGGAAGAACGGAAGAGGGATAGATGCGTTCGATAATAATTAAGCCGATTGCGATGAGAATGATAAGGGGGATCATAAATTCTTTAACAATGATGTTGGTAGATAAGTAATCGGCAGATCCGGATTGTTTAGTTTATGCTGAATAATCGTGCGAAACGATCTTGGGTTATTTACGATTAACACTTAATAACTCATGCGTAAGAGGTTCGTTTTGGGTTTTTAAAAAAGTATCTGGCACTTTTTATGTTTTGTAGATTTTGCCTTCTATTGGGGGTTTTTTGGGTTTTTGGGGGGTGGGTTTTTTGATAAAATTTCTAGGGCTAAATCTAAGTTTCTTTTTGCTAGGGGGTGAGTGGCGTTTAGTTTGAGGGCAAGTTGGAACTCTGTCCTGGCATTTGAGAAATCCCCTCTGTGTGCAAGAGCGGTTCCAAGGTTGTTGTGTGCATCGGCGTTATCTTCATCAAGAGTAACCGCTTGGACAAAACGCTTCTCGGCTTCATCGTATTTTTCTAGCCTGAAAAGGACACTTCCTAAGTTGTTTTGTACCTCCGCATTCGTAGGATCAATCACTACCGCGGTTTGATAGTTTTCAAGCGAAGATTGGAGATCGCCAACGTGGTCATAGAGAACTCCTAAACTATGATACGCCCGATCATTGTCCTTGGTAACCTCTGCCGCATGATGCCAAAGGACAAAACCATCCTTCCAGTAACTTGTCTGTTTCCAAGAGAGATAAGAAAATGTGGTAATTACTGTACATGCTGCCGCAAAAAGTAAACGTTCTCTTTGTCGAGATTTTTTTGCAAGTTCATTGCCACCATAAATTACGATCAGAAAAAGTCCAATATACGATACATAACTATATCTATCCGCCATCGAGGCACCTCCAACCTGCACGAAGCCGATCATCGGTACAAGCGTCAGTAAGAACCAAGCCCATCCGGAGGTGAGATATCTTCGGGTGCGAAAAATAAAGATAAATAACGAGAATAAAAGAAGCGCTAGGAAAACAGAAACCGTTTGTACTAATGGTACTGAGGTATCAAGAGGATAATACACCGCCAAATTTGTTGGCCAGAATAACTTCAAAAGATACATACCGTACCCATTGATGATGTTTGATACCCTGATCCCCCACGGATTGTAATCTAGGGGAACTATCGCGCCAAATTGGCTTTGAGCAGATATCGTCATCAGTGAAGAGAACACCGAGAGAGCAAAAAAGGGTAGCTTTTCAATGACTAGCGATCTGATGCTCCGATCAGATCGCCGCAAAGGCCACCAATCAAGAATCAATAAGGTCAAAGGGAGGGTGACGATAATTGGTTTGCTAAGAATTCCACAGATGAAAAAGAGAAGCGACAGGAGGTATCTCTTTTGCGAACGATTCTTTAGGTGTTGTACATAGGAGATCAGAGCAAGGAACCAAAACATGGTGCAGAGCAGATCCTTACGATCCGCTATCCACGCCACTGATTCAACATGCATCGGATGAACTGCAAACAGCATTGAAACAAGCCAGCTTGGCCATAGAGTTTTTGTTAACATTCTAAGGAGAATAAAAAGAAGAATGCAGTTTGCAAGGTGGAAAGCCACATTTACTAGATGATGCCCTCCTGGATTAAGACCAAAGAGTGAGCAGTCAATGGCATGAGAGATCCATGTTAACGGATGCCAATTTGCTGAATGAAAACTAAAAAATGCCCAGCGGATATTTTCAAAAGATATTCCGGTGTTTACATGTGCATTGTTTACAACATAGTCGAGATCGTCATACACAAACTCTGATAAATAAAGCGGAGCAAAAACAGCAGATACAAAAAGCACTAATACGCCGATGAGAATAAGCCGGAGTTTTAACTCCTTATTGGGTGGAGAGGGAGATGTTTGTCCTGTTTGTTGCATCTTTCTGTTATGGTTAAAGATGTGTAATGATTTAACACTTCAGGCAAACTTAAAGAATACTATATTGTTTCTCCTTATATCGTTCTCCTTCTTACTTGTAGAAATTAACGCTCTGGCATAGAAGTATATAGTCTCTGTCAGTCAGATCTCGGCAGGCATTTTTCATTAGTTCTTTTCACACATTTCATCTCGGTAGAGGGTTTCTGTAAGAGAGGAATTTTCAGAGGAGGAATACCGATGTTCCCGAAATGGATTCTGGTACCGTTTTTTGCTCTTGTCAGTGGTCCGGTTGTCATGGCAGGAGGCCGGACGTGGTGGGTCGATCCCAACACCGGCACCCAGTATAGCATAGGTGCCTCGGGCAACGATGCCCAGGTGTATATTGAAAGCCATCCTGAGAAATGGGTTCCGGTCGGGGTCAATACGCTTCCCCCACTTCTTGTCGAGGAGGCTATATTTCAAGGGGCTCTTTCAACAGGCGGAGAAGAGAAAGAACTCTCGCTTGTTCTCTTCAAACGTTTGCGAACGCGAACAGTGAAGAGTTCAAAGGACGCTGAAGAGATCTCGCCCGCTCGTTATTATCAATCGAAAGATTTCAAATGGGAAGAGATTGAGCCTGTAGATCGGGAGATCGATCTTCGGCGACTGGTAGTGAATAAGAAGGAGACGATCTGGATTGAAGACAAACCGTCGGGAACGCCGGTCAATATCTATTGCGAACGAAACGGTAAGTGGCACAGCATCGGCTCAATTTCATGGGAGCCGCTTCAGAAGATTACGAGTGACGACGAGCTGCTAAGCCAGCAGTTTCTAACCTCACTCGGGGTCGTTGATAAGGTGGTGCGTCGGGAGATCTCCTTCCACCAACCAAAGATCTGCGCCAGCAAAAGCTGATCTGGATTGAATCATTCGTCTGAAGGAGGGGCCGGCAAAAAATGCGGGCCCTTCATCGGGAAAGGAGGGAAGGGTTGTGTGATCGAACAGGTATCGATCAAAAGGTAAAGTCAGATACCCTCGCCGATCTCTTATTGAATCATCAACTTTCAAGATAGTGAGAAAGTTTTTCAACGAGGAAAGATCAATTTCGGCAGGTCCCACCAAACTGCTTGGAAGTTAGTATAAATTTTCCAAACAATTTGGTGGAGGTGGGGGGAGTCGAACCCCCGTCCGCAAGGGCGATTCTTTAGTGTCTACATGTTTAGTTTGTGTTTTGTAATTCGCCTTGGAAACTCCCCAAACAGGATTTTGCCTTAGCTAGTCCAGAGATTATTTCGGAGTGAAAAGTCTAGACTGCCTTTCACTCCTAGCTCGAGTTTATTAGCCCTTGTTAACGTACGAGCGCGGTTAACTCAGGCGTAGCTAACGTGCTTACGCAGCGAGAGCTACTGGTGCGTAATCGTCTTGATTTGCGATTACTTTTTTGCCACTTACTAACCCGGCCAGCGGCGCCCGGGACATGCAAGCTAAAGTCACGCTTCTCACGTCGAACCCGTTTCACCCCCCTACTGTTTAATCTTACGAACCTTAGTTCTTACGGTTTAATCTGAAGGGGTTAAGCCGGAAAAAAGCGAGCGTGCGCTTTCTTTCCTATAGTAACCATCAATAAATTGTTGGTCAAGCGTTTGCCACCAGCACCTGCTCTTCTTCGACTGCAGCGAGGAGGGCACTTTTTGCCTCTTCAATGCACCGTATGAAGAGATCAGGATCAGGAAAGATTGCCGGATCGCTGACGAGAGAGATATTCGCTTTCATTGCATAACTAAAAAGAGAAAATGAGATCCCATGCTCTTTAAGAAGCGCGGGAAAAGCAAACTGCCTGGTGACGGGGATTCCACAAAGCGTAAGCATTTGAGAGGAGCCGGGAACAGTGGTGCAGATAAAGTTTGTTCGCTTGGCTTGTGCTTCATAGAGTTTTCGTCGAATTGACGGGGGGAAAAAAGCACTTATTTTTGCAACAAAAAGCATCGCACCAAATGCGCCGCTGGTGTAGAGCTTTCGTAGTTGTTCGCGAATAAGGCGAAGCTGGTTCTCGATTCCTGAGATATGGGAGGGAAGTTTTACTCCCATGGCGGTAAGTCGATTTCCTAAGGATAATCGCTCAGAAAATGATCGCAAATTAATGGGAATGATCGCGCAGAGTTCATTGACAACAGATCCGTGATGCTGGTGATAGAGGCGCATGGCATAAGAAATGAGCCCCAAATAAAGATCATTTAAGGTAATCCCGACATGTTTTCGTAAACGATTTAGTTCGTAAAGATCAAACGTGACTATGGCAAATTGCCGATTGCTTGAATTGTTTCCATGGAGCAACGTTTCTTCTCGTCGTTTTTGATGCTCTCGAAAAAGCCGAAAGAGGCTCTTCCCAGTAGAAAAAATCTTTCTTCTCGGAGTGTTGTTTCGAAGGGTGCGTCCCTGGGTGTGCTGGTGAAGTGGGGGGTCTAAGATTGCATGGAGTAACTCAAGTGCTCCAAGGCCATCAGCAAGAGCATGATGGATACAAAAAAGAAATCCACCCACAAACGGAGCTTTGTTGATAGTGTTTTGATGGTTTATTAAAACAGTAAAGCTCCACAGAGGTTTGTTTAGATCGAGGCCTTGAGAGAAGTATTTCTCCGCACTTTGAAGGAGATCTTTTTCGTCTGTGATATCTGAAAGAGTAAGATACCGAAGATGATTGGCAAGTGAGAAACTGTTATCTTCTTCCCAGTAGTAAGAGCTTCTTTTCCTTACGACTTTGTTTCGAAGACGTGGAAATACCTTGATTACACTTTCCATGCGTGTATGAAGCGCTTGCATATCAGGAGAGGAAGAGAGGATTCCCAGTGCGGCAATAACCTGGTGAGTGTTTGCAGTATCAATCTGCAAAAAACAGCTATCAAGAAGTGATACTTTTTGTTTCATACTTATGGCATTACGAAAAACGCTAGAGAGGGGAAAGTATAGCACTAGTTACTTCGTCAGATGAAGTACTCGGCGCTTCTTTCGGCTAGGTTGGGGATAAGAGTGGATAAATAATGGACAAACGGGATTTACGCTTCAGTATCAACCCGAGAATTTCGTTGACGCTCCTCGCGTGGAGCCTCGTCTTCTTTTCGTTTTTCTCTTTCGACACGGCGTTCCTCTCTCACACGTTCTTTTTCAACGCGCTGAGAGTCGTTGTTTCGTGAAGAATTAACAGGTTCAATTCCCATAGATAACTAGCCCCTTGTGCTTTTTGTAGAATCCTTTATCTATAGATATCGTGTGTTATTTATGTTGACTCAACAGTTTTAGGCACAAATTATTCTAGGGGAATTACCTAATTGTCTAAGAAGTTTAAGAGCTTACGAGAGAAAGAAGAGGAGCACCAGGTTCGGCGGCTTATCCAGATCCTCCATCTGAAGGGTTTTAACGTGCGGAGGGAGAACCTTCCTCGAGGACATTCCTATCAGGCGCGAAGTGGAAACTGCCTTATTTCTGGACGAGACGTCATCTTCATCGATAAACGCCTTCCCCTTTCTAATCAGCGTTCACTCCTTGTAGATCTTTTTGTCGACTTAGAAATCTCTCTTTCGGTCGAGGAGTTGGGTCAGTTTTCCACACCCATGAGAGCGTTACTCTCAAAAAATCGACCAATCGATAAAATCGACCAATCGATAATTAACTCGTAAACAAACCCGATTGGGTTTCTCAGTCTTGGGAACTGCTTTTTTCGTGATTGCTTGTCGATTTTTTTAGTGTCTGAACATACCGCGCCACCGCCTCAATCTGCTCCTCACTAAGCCGTTCCTTAAATCGAAGCATATTACTTCCTATTCCTTGACGTATTGAGTGCATAATCTGCTCTAACGTATCGCCGTGCCGGTATTTTTCATTTGTCAGGTCTGTTGGCGCAGGAGCCAAGAGATCGCTGATCTCTTTTGAGGGCTCTCCCAATTGCCCATGACAATGTGCACAAAGTTGCATGTAGATCTCTTTGCCATTAATTGTGGAAGGATTCTTCTCCTCTGCGCACGCTAAGGATAAAGAAAACAAACTCACACTAAAGATACATGTGATGATGAGAGATATTGTTAACTGCAAAATATTGCTGCTCATTATTGCCTTCTCAGAAACCCCATGATATCCGCTTAAGAACTTAATTTGCAAGGAGATTTTCGATGTTTGCTGACAGCGTATTTGGTTTGTTCTCTCACGACCTCGCTATCGATCTCGGCACGGCAAACACCTTAGTCTATGTTAAGGGAAAAGGGATCGTCAGTAACGAACCTTCTGTGGTTGCAGTTCAAGATGCAAATGGGAATGGGCGTGATTCCCGAAAAATTATTGCGGTTGGCAGTGAAGCAAAAAATATGCGGGGACGAACTCCCCACGGCATTACGGCTGTTCGCCCGATGAAAGATGGAGTCATTGCCGATTTTGAAATCACAGAGCAGATGCTTCGATATTTTATCCAGAAAGCACACAAACGAAAAGCATTAGTTCGTCCACGAGTTATCGTCTGTGTTCCTTTTGGAATTACAGAAGTGGAGAAGCGAGCAGTGCGTGAGTCCGTTGAGTCTGCGGGAGCGCGCGAAGTTTACTTGGTAGAAGAGCCGATGGCTGCCGCGATTGGTGCGGGACTGCCGATTACCGAAGCAAGCGGATCGATGATTGTTGATATTGGTGGGGGAACAACTGAGGTAGCAATCATCTCTCTCAAGGGGGTTGTGTTCTCAAAATCGGTTCGAGTTGGTGGTGATAAGCTTGATGAATCAATTATTCAATACATAAAGCGCTCTTACAATCTTTCTATCGGTGAGCACACGGCGGAGCAGATTAAAATAGCGATCGGCACCGCAGTCCCTACTGGAGAGCGTCACGCGGTGGAGATTCGTGGCCGAGATCTTGTTGGGGGGGTGCCAAAGACGATCATCGTTACTGAAGATGAGATTCGAGAAGCAATGGCAGAACCGTTAAAACAAATTGTAGATGCGGTTCGGCAAGCACTCGAGCGCACGCCCCCAGAGCTTGCCGCGGATATTGTTGACCGTGGAATTATGCTCTCCGGTGGAGGGGCGCTATTAAGAAATCTTGATCGACTTCTCCATAATGAAACTGGGCTTCCGGTTGTTCTTGCTGAGGATCCACTTACTGCCGTAGTCTTAGGCTCTGGAAAAATCCTTGATCAGTTGGAGCTTCTCAAGGACGTAACAATTAAGTAAGTAGCAACTGACCACCGAATGGCGGACTTCCTGCGCCGATATAGTCTCCAAATCACAGGAATTGGCCTCCTTGTCTGTTCCTTTCAACTCATGAGTATGAGTATTGAGGATCGAAGTCTTGCGCAGCTTGGTTCGCGATCGATTAATGCGGTTCTTGCCCCAGTGGGAAAAGTACAACATGAGCTATTTTCTTCAGTTGATGCGTTGTGGGCACACTATGTATGGCTCCTTGGTGTTGAAGAGGAACGAAATGAGTTACTTGGTCAGGTAAAGCAACTTGAGGAGGCAAATTCAAAATTGCTTGAGTATGAAAGCGAAAATACTCGCCTCCGTGAGCTCTTACTCTTTAAAGAAAAAACAGCGCTCAGTGGTATTGCAGCGACTGTAATCGGGAGAGATCCATCCAACATTATGCGAACAATCACTATTGATCGTGGTTCAGCAGATGGCCTTCGAGAGGGGCTGCCAGTGGTTGATGGTCATGCCGTAGTTGGACAGATTACTACTGTTCTTTCACGAAGTGCCAAGGTGTTGTTACTGACTGATAATTCAAGCGCTATCGATGCGATTGTCCAGCGTAATCGTGCGCCTGGAATTATTGAAGGGGGATCGGATAGGAAATTAAAGCTTCAGTATATGTTAAAAGACTATGAGGTGTTTCCTGGGGATAGAGTGATCTCTGCAGGACTTTCCGGAGTGTATCCCAAGGGAATATTAATTGGAGTAGTGAGCGATGTTCGAACAGGGGCGGATGTTCCAGGGTTATTTCAACAAATTGAAATTACCCCTCAAGTAGATTTTAGAAGGCTTGAGACAGTGTTTGTGCTTCTCTCTGGAGGTGAGGGAGGTGTGTCTGCAAGTGAGAGTAAAGATTTCTTAGTCGAAACAGAAGCTCCGGTTGAGGAAAAGGTGAGTCAATGAAGCTTACCTTAATTTTTTCCCTCTTTTGTTTGATCGGTTTATATATTCAAGGAACACTGATTAAGGCTCTGGCTCCTGGTGCTGTGGTGCCTGACTTCATTATTGTTTTAGTAATGTTTGTCGCGCTAAATTTTCCATCGGTATTGGGGATTGTCGGAGCTTTCGCTTTGGGCCTTGCTGCGGATTTCGCCTCGGGCATCTTTCTTGGTCCAAATGCTGCAGGTGCGGTCTGTGTTTTTATGTTTACAGCCTTTGTTGCAAAAAAAGTGTATGCGGAAAATTTTATTGCGATTGCAATCTTGGGATTTCTTTGTTCCCTTGCAAAAACTGCTACCGTTGTTTTGTTACTCTCTCTCTATGTGAATGTGGATGTGATATCGGGAAATACGGTAACGGTTTTTGTTGAAGCATTACTTACGGCGATAGTGTCTCCAATCGTGATGAAACTCTTACAATTTACAAGACGTGGAGCGAGTTCTCCCTAATGAAAGCGGCGTGGGAACACCACTTGTTTGGACCGCGGATTGCTGCAGCAGGTATTGTTGTATGGATCTTGCTTTCGCTCTTACTTTTTCGTGTGTGGTACCTCCAAGGGGTGCAAGGGAGATATTTTCGTAATTTATCAGAAAATAACCGGATTCGGACGATCCGCACCGCAGCAGCCCGGGGGAATATTTACGATCGCGATGAGCGAGTAATTGTTCGAAACCGACCTGCCTTTGATATTTCATTGATCCTTGAAGACATTAAGGATGTAAAAGCTACGATCAAACTTCTTTCAGAGATCACCAATAAAGAGGAAAAAGATCTTAGCGCAAAACTCCTTGAAAAAAAGCGACGACCATTTGAGCCCAAGGTCGTCATCGCTGATGCAAGCAATGAAGAGCTTGCGAAGGTAAAGGTAAACAGCTACCGCTTGCCGGGTGTCATTGTAAATGTCAATCCGCGTCGGGCCTACCCACATGCTAATTTGGCAGCGCAGCTTTTGGGATATGCCCGAGAGATTTCAGAGTCGCAATTAAAAGAACGGGGAGAAGGAAACTATTCGTTAGGGGATGTCCTGGGTCAATCAGGGCTTGAAAAAAAGTATGAAGAACGGCTTCGCGGTGAGGCTGGGTTTATTCAAGTAGAGGTTGATGCTCGTGGAAATCGAAGACAAGAATTAGGAATCGTCAACAATACTTCTGGTGATCATCTCTACCTCACCATCGATCTCGATCTTCAGAAAGTGGCAGAAGAGGCTCTGGAAGGAGAACGTGGCTCTGTAGTTGCAATTGATCCGCGCAATGGAGAGGTCTTGGCGCTTGCCTCTACGCCAACGTATGATGCAAATGTGTTTTCGGGTCAGGTTTCTGCGACGCAATGGGCAAGTGTATCCGAAAACAAATGGCACCCCCTCACCAATCGAGCTATCGCCGCACAGTATGCGCCAGGCTCGACATTTAAATTGATTATGGCGATCGCGGGCCTTGCTGAAAAGAAGGTAAGTATAGATAAGGAGTTTTTCTGTCCCGGGTTTTATGAATTTAAAGGGAGAAAGTATCGATGTCATAAGCGAACCGGCCATGGATCGGTGAACTTACAAATGGCGGTGACTGTTTCTTGTGATAGTTATTTTTATCAACTTGGGCAGTTGCTTGGAGTGTCGCTTATTCATAAATATTCAACGATGATGGGACTTGGAGGTCCAATTGGAATTGATCTTCCTGGTGAAAAACCTGGGTTGATTCCCTCTGAGGAGTGGAAATTACGAACACTTGGAGAGCGTTGGTATCCTGGAGAAACACTTTCAATCTCCATTGGTCAGGGATATATCACGGCAACGCCGTTACAAATGGCAGTAGTTGCGGCAGCTGTCGCCAATGGCGGAACAATGTATCGTCCAATAGTGGTAAAGAAAATTGTGAATGCAAAGACCGGCGAATCGCAACTCTTTCATGCAAGCGCAGAAGAGCTTCCTGTAGACAAGAACATTGTTGAAAAAGTACGTACCTACGCAGTCAGTGTGGTCAATGATCCTCATGGAACGGGAAGAAAGGCACAAATTCCAGGAATTACTATTGGTGGAAAGACTGGAACTTCCCAAGTGATCTCTCTTGAAAAGGCAGGGAGGAGCAAGGAACATGAAGATCATGCGTGGTTTGTATCGTTTGCTCCCGCCGAGAAACCCACTATCGCTTTAGCGGTCATTGTCGAACATGGAGGGCATGGTGGTGCGGCTGCTGCACCAATTTCAAAGAGGGTGATGGAGGTATATTTTCGTAAGCTTGGCATGCTTACTGAGGTGTCTGAGGTGGCAAGTGAGGCATCGACTGCGGTTGAAGAGCTGCCACCAGATGAAGAACGTGAAGGGTTTTATACAATTGAAGAGTAAGTATTATGTTTGATGTTCGAAGCAGATCAGTTTTTGGTAATTTTGATTGGGCACTTCTTCTTGCCGTGACGCTTCTCTGTGGGACTGGACTCGTTGTTCTCTACAGCGCTGGTTATGATGCAGAGGCAGAAAAAAGCATGCAGATGGAAAAACAAGCCTATAGTATGCTCGTTGGGTTTGCAGTGTACATGGTGTGTACGTTTTTTAATACTGTTTTTTGGAGGCGGTGGGCATATCTTATCTTTGTTGGAGGCTGTGTTCTCCTTGGAATTGTGCTTACCAAGGGCTATTTGGCAAAGGGAGCGACCCGCTGGCTTGAGATAGGTGGTTTTAGGATGCAACCTTCGGAGTTTTTAAAATTTGGTCTGATCCTTGCCCTTGCGAGAATTCTTAGTGATGAGGAGGCTCCTCGTGATGGGTATACTATCAAGGATCTGCTCTTCCCGATCGCGGTAGTCGGTGTTCCGATGGGGTTAATTCTTGTTCAACCGGATTTGGGTACCGCTCTTTCGGTTGGGTTAATTGCTGGTTCAATGATTCTTCTTGCAGGGGTTCGCGCCAAAACTCTCGCGATTCTTTTTGGAGGGTTTGCGATAATGGTGATTCCGGCGTGGAGTTTTCTCAAAGAATATCAAAAACGTCGTATCTTAACGTTTATCTCCCCAGAATCGGATCCACTTGGAAGTGGATATCATGCGATTCAATCAAAGATTGCGGTTGGCTCTGGAATGCTTACAGGAAAAGGGTTTCTGCAGGGAACGCAAACGCAACTTCGTTTTTTGCCTGAGCAAACGACAGATTTTATTTTTTCTGTTCTTGCGGAGGAGTGGGGGTTTTTGGGGACATGTTTTGTTTTGGCACTCTATCTGTACATTTTAATGCATGTTCTCAAAGTAGTTGTAAAGTGTAGTGACCCTTTTCCTGCGTATGTTGCGTTTGGGGCAGGGGCGATGGTTTTTTGGCACGTGGTGATGAATATCGGTATGGTGATTGGTGTTCTTCCTGTCGTGGGGGTGACGCTGCCTTTTTTAAGTTACGGTGGATCGTCGGTCGTGGGAATGCTTGCTGGCTTAGGGCTTGTAGCGGGAATTTATCGACGAAGATTCCTGTTTGCATCTTCGCGGTTTGCGAGGTAGGGGGAGGAATAAGTGAACGAATCGGGGTTGGGATACAGATAAAGGATTGGATAAAAGATTATTACGCAGCTACTCGTCTCTACATGAAGTAAAACTTACGTTTGATACCACCGCGGCCTCTAGGAGCTCTTTTGCTGCGCTAAGATAGGCCTTAGCAAGAGAGGCTTGGTTTGTTCGCTCGAGCACCCGTGCATATCCGAGAAGGGCAATTCCTAAGTGCTTTTGATGGAGGCGTTTTTCTTTTTGAGAATAGGAGACAAGAAGTAATGTTCGGTATACGGCGATTGCTTGTCCGTAAGAATCAAGGGCTCGCTTGAAATCGCCTAGTTTGTAACGGCATCTTCCTAACAATCTTAGACCGAGCGCCAGCTGGGCAACTAGCTTGCTGGAGATATTATTTTTTAAAATAGAATCGTAATGTCGAACCGCTTCTTGAAAGGCGCAGTGAGCTTGTTCAATTCGATTCAGGTGAAGAAGACGTCTTCCATGTTCAAGCGCAAAACGTGCAAGGGCTTGAGAGCTTAAGTTTTCTTTCTCTTGAGAATGAAGAAGCTCAAGGAATTCAATCGCTTCTGTATAAACTATGTCAGCTTTTTTTGAGTCTCCCTCCTTATCAAGTTGGTAGCCCATGAAGAAAAGGTCATCTGCATGCTTGAGAGGATCGCCAACTTCTTTTTGGGGGGGGCTCGGTGCTTTGTCGGGAATTTTTTGTGTCATACAAACTCAGAAGTAAGTTCAGAGTGAAAAGCTATACGCTTATGAAACGGTTGTTATCATTCATTACAAAAATATTCAACTTTATTATCTTTCAATATCACGATATGCCCATATCACTAATATAGCTATGTCCCTGAATGCTTGGGCAATTTAGAATAACATAAAGTTTTGTTAAGAACTTGATTAAGAACCCATATTTCTGACTTAGAGTGTGCTCTATATGAAGATAGAAAGATCTTTAATTCTTGCCTCTCGCTCACCACGAAGAAAGGAGCTTTTAGAGAGTGCGGGACTATCATTTGAGATCTCTGTTTCAGATATCGAAGAAAAGATCCTCCCGGGAGAAGATCCAGAACATTACGTCGTTCGAATTGCAGAAGAGAAAGGAAGAGCCGTAGCAAAAAAATACCCAGACGCCTATATTCTTGCTGCAGATACGGAAGTGGTGCTCCCTGCAGCATCTACTCCTACTAAGTACAAACGCCCGGAGACGATCTCTCTCCAAGGTGGAAAGATCTTTGGAAAACCTGAAAATGAAAGCGATGCAATAAAAATGCTAGAGGAGCTTTCTGGAAAAACTCATATCGTGCTTACTGGATTTGTAATCTATTCACTACGTGACAATTACTTTGCCTCTCAAGTAATTAAAACGACAGTGAGTTTTCGCATACTTTCTACTAAAGAAATCGCTGCCTATGTTTCATCAGGTGAACCGATGGATAAGGCGGGAGCGTACGCAATCCAAGGTGGGGGAGCTTCGTTTGTTTCAGAGATTACGGGATCGTATACGAATGTAGTTGGGTTGCCGCTTTCTCAAGTGGTTGAGCAATTAAGAAGCTGTTTTGAGCAAAAAGCGCGGGATTAAGAGATGAGGAAGCTCGATCCGAATCCTTCAGAAACTTCGGTAATGAAGAATCTTCAGGAGATAAAAAGACGCATTGATGCGACGTGTATTAAAAGTGGTCGGGCACGAGAACTTGTCTCGCTTTTGGTGGTGACAAAAACGATCCCCGTTGAGCAGATTGCTCAGGTGGTTGCGGGGGGACACTCCTACTTTGGAGAGAACTATGTCAAAGAGGGGGGAAAAAAGTTAGAAGTTCTTACGCAGGGGAAAGAGAATACGGGGATCGTTTTTGATCTGATCGGCCATTTGCAACGAAATAAAGTCAGAGATGCTGTTGGCGTATTTAAGAGAATTCAGAGTGTGGATCGATTGGAGCTGGCACAGAGTATCTCCAAAATAGCAGGGGAGAAAAACCTCGTGCAGCGAGTGCTTCTTCAGGTAAACATCTCTGGCGAGGAGTCAAAATCTGGAGTTTTTCCTGAGGACGCAGAAGCGTTGTTGGGGGAGATGCTTTTATTGCCGGGAATAATGGTCGAAGGGTTAATGAGTATTGGAAGTTTTTTCCCCACAGACGCGTCAGAAAATATTCGTCGCCGGGAATTTTCGTTAATGCTTAATTTAAGAGATGAGCTTGAAAAAAAGCTTGGGTATCAGCTTCCTGAGATTTCGATGGGGATGAGTAACGATTTTGAGTTAGCGATTGAAGAAGGAGCAACGATTGTGCGGGTGGGAACGGCGATCTTTGGTGAGCGAGAGAGCAGTCAGTAAAGAAGCAAAGCGAGAAGAAAAAGTAAGAGCGCAGATGGAAGAGAAAACGGATCAGGTATTGTTTAGTTCTCCGCTTGCGGTTATCGGGTGCGGAAGGTTGGGGAGTGTTTTAGTTGAAGCAGTCCGGGAGAAGCTTCAAAGTATCTCTCTAAATATTCTTGTCTATGATCGAAACCAGGAGAAAATTTACCCCCTTCTTCAAAAGCCTGGGGTAGCAGCTGCGCAGAGTGCTCGAGATGCAGCCTCGAAAGCTTCGACGGTGATTCTTTCAGTAAAGCCAAAAGATATCCTTTCTGTCCTTTCTGAAATCAAGGGCGACCTCCAGGGTTCAAAAATATTGATCTCTGTTGCGGCTGGGATATCTGTTGCTTCCATGGAGGGGGTGCTTGGAAAAAAGGAAGAGATCGTGCGGGTGATGCCAAACATCTGTTCCCTTATTGGGCAGGGGATGACAGGTATCTTTACTCGATCTCCTCAAGGAAAGAGTATCGCTACGGAGATATTTTCTGCCTTGGGAGAGACGTTAATTGTTGATAAGGAAGAAGATCTTGATATTGTGACCGGACTTTCTGCAAGTGGGCCAGCTTTTATTTTTAGTGTTATAGAGGCGATGGCGGAGGGGGGAGTGAAGATGGGGTTGTCTCGGGAGAAGGCGATGCGTTTGAGTATTGAAACGGCTCTTGGGGGAGCAGCACTTTTAAAAGCGTTAGGAAAAGATCCTCAAGAGCTCATTGAGATGGTAGCCTCACCTGGAGGAACGACAGTCGCTGGACTTCAGGTATTAAAAGAGCGAGGAATGAAAGAGATACTTATGGCGACAGTTCAAGCCAGTGTGGAAAGAGCATCTCAGATAAGAAAAGGAAATTAAGGAAGCGATGATCTTACTTGGACATTTTCTTATTGCACTCAGTGGACTTCTTGGAGGAATTCTTAACCTCTTCTATTTTCTATTTATCATTCGCTTTATTCTTTCTTGGGTGAATCCAGATCCCTCAAATATGATTGTGCAGTTTCTCTACAGCGCTACTGAGCCCGTGCTTGCGCTTATTCGAAAGAGGGTTCCGCCGATCGGGATTTTTGATCTGTCGATTGTAATTGTCTTACTCTTTCTTTATTTTCTTCAAGCGTTTCTTGTTGCTTCTATTAACCACTACGGACAACTGGCCCTCCAGGCGGCAAGTTCTGCGCCATAATGCAGAGATTTTTGGGAAATTTCTTGAATTCTATTGGCAGGTTATTAGGTATCCTATAATGTGTAGGCGTCGAGGGATATTAAGATAAAGATTATTGAACACAGAGTTTCACGGAGTTCCACAGAGTTAAGAAAGAAATAGCAAGAAAGTAGGATTGATTATTTTAGCTGATTATTTTAACTCTGTGGAACTCCGTGAAACTCTGTGTTTATAAAAAGGGAGTCCTGCTTAGTTTAACATCCTTCGTATAAGCATCCGAAGCTGTGCATTCACAAAGTCTGCGCGAGGGTGACTTGACCAAGAAAGTGGTGATGGTTAGTTATTTTCAGTTTTCAAGTCTTATGGCGTCGAGAGGGTAGTTTATGCCAACGTATGAGTATTCTTGTGATAAGTGCGGAGTGTTTGAAATCGTTCAAAAGATGAGCGAAGCTGCACTTGAAAAATGTCCAACCTGTGCTGGTCCTGTAAAGCGACTTCTTTCTGCCGCGCCGTTTCATTTGAAGGGGGGAGGTTGGTATAAGACCGATTATGCATCTTCCTCTTCGCCCTCTTCTTCTAACGGGGCTTCTGCAAGTTCTGCTGAAAAGTCAGATTCTTCTGGGGGAGAGGGGGAGAAAAAAACCGGGACAAATCAAGGTGATACGAAGAAGGACGCTTCGAGCGGGACTACTTCCTCATCTACGGAAAAGACAAGCCCCTCCTCAGGTAAAGATGATTAGTTATTCTTGACAAATTCGTTCAAAAATAGGACGTTATGTTCTACTGCTTACGTTCTTTCATAAATGTCGTAGGGGAGATGATGTTTATTGGTGTTTCCCTTCTCTGAACCGAACTTTCTCGGTTTAGAAAAGAGGGAGACCTGCGTTAGGTTTCACGCAAGAACGGCATCTTGCGTTTGATGGCTAATCCCATCACCAGGTTTTTCCCTTTTCTTGAAAATCAAGGAGGATCAACATGACTGTTTTGTTAGCTGCGCCAGGTGTTGCAGAAGTATTGCCGCATCAACAAGAACAGAGTAAAAAAAAGTTGTTAGCGATAGACGAAGAAGAGCGTCTAGTTCGAGTACGTCATGCCTATGAAAGTCTCTTCAGAACGATGGTGCATCCGGCGCTAACGCTCTCGGTGCTACAAGATCGAATCGTCAGGAAATGTTGGCCGTTTATCGAAATCATCGCGAAGAGATTATGGAAGTCACTTCCTCGTTGTAGCGACAACAAGATCCAGCGAGATGATTTAGTGTCGGAAGGATTGATCGGCCTACTTCAAGCGACAAATTCTTTTGATAAGTCGAAAAAGACGAAATTCAAAAGTCACGCCTGGAGGCGAATTCGTGGCCAGATGATCGACTTTTTGCGACACGAAGATCTTGTTGCTCGCTCGCCCCGTGAAAACGAGAAAAAGTTAGACCGGTACGAAGCGTGTTGGCACGCCTCGTGCGAGTATGGTCCTCATGGAAGAGAGAACTTTTATAACTTCCTGCGGGAGATCCTCTTGCACGGATCTTTCCTGGAGATCATCCAAGTTCTCCATATGATTCCCGAATTGGATCGTTATGTCCAAAAGAACGGATTTGATTCCCTCCCGAAACATATTGCCGAATTGGCCGAAGGGTTGAACCTGCCAAATTTGCATTATCTTCGATCGGGGGAGATGCGCGGCTTGAGTGAGAAGGTGGAGTATCATGGGTCCACGGCTGAGGAACTCATAGATGCACGTTTCGTAAGGGAACGAGTATTTGCGATATTTCCACAGCCACATCACCGACTCATCGTTATGCTCTATTGGGGTGAAGGGCTGACCCAACCTCAAATTGGACAAGCGGTTGGTTGTGATGGCTCTCGAGTGAGTCAATACGTTCATAGGGTTATCGTTCCAGCCTTGCGAGCAGTATTCAAAAGCCAGATCGATGCTCGTTGGGTCTATCAGGGTCGGTGATCAGGAATCAAGAAAGCAGATACCGGGTCGTCTCTTCGCGAGGAGGGCGACCCGGTTGGGAAAATAAGGATCAACTCAAAATATGTTTTTTGCAGGGCTCTCTTCGTAATTGTTCGATAGTGCGGTGTTCAAAGATTTGCCACCGTCTGAAATCTCTTCCCAATAATCTGCTGCAGATGATCAACAAGAAAGTAAAAGCTTCCCCGCTCAAGCTCTTTTGAGACGGGGGGTATGGAACCTTGAAGAAGGGTGCTCCACCAGGAGCGCATCTCTTTGGCGATCTCACGTGTGTCGTGGAGGATGTCAAAACCGGAGAGCTTTATCAGATGGAGTGAAAAAACGATGCAGGGCACATAGGATACCGTTTTGGTTTTATGGTCGTTTAGTAAGCGGAGTGCTTGAAGGAGGGGGGAGAATAGGTGCGATGACTCCGGGTCATCTTCTTGGGCAAAGGAGTTTGTGACCTCGATGCAAAAAGCAGCAAGGGAGAAATTTTGAAAATCATTTCTTAGACCAAGCCAGGATTCGCGGTTTGAAATGGAGTTTAGATAATAAAGATGTTTCTTGTCTTTTGGATTTTGAAGCTCAAACGTAGCGCAATCAAATACCTCAAGACCTCCCATAAAACGACGTTTACTTTTTCGTGCTCCTTTGGCGATTGCTGAGATCTTGCCATGGCTCTCAGTAAGGAGGGTAACGATCAGATCGGATTCCTTTACCTCCTGGGTGCGAAGGATAATCGCTCGTTCTTTTAGGTGTTTTTCCATGAGGGTGAAGTTCTGTTTTATGAAAAAGATGAAGCGCTGTTTTTATATAACACAGAGGGGACACAGAGGAGAGATTAATAAATCTCTTCCTCTGCGTTCCTCTGTGTCTTCTGCGGTATATAAAATAATTAAAGTAAAATCGAAGCCACCGTAAAATAAATCAAAATACTTAAAATATCCGTCGCCGTAGTCACAAACGGCCCTGAAGCGACGGTGGGGTCAAACCCCAAGAAGCGAATGATCATTGGCAGCATCGAGCCAAACGATGCCGCGCAGGTCATCGTGATGAAGATAGAAAAGGAAACGACAAAACTTAATTTTGGCTCACCATGGAGTGCGTAAGAAACACTTCCCAATAATACGCCAAAGATCACCCCAAGAAGCATCCCCGTAAACGCCTCTCGGCGTAAGCGCCGAAGAGTGCCCTGATGATTAATCGTTCCTGTGGCAAGTGCACATACCGTAATCGTTGATGATTGTGAGCCGACATTGCCTGCCATTCCAAAAACGACAGGCATAAAAAAAGCAAGGGTTACCACATGGGTAAGTGTTTCAGAATATCCCCCTAAAAGGAGCGCTCCTCCCACGCCACCGAGCCAACTGGCAAGAAGCCAGGGAAGACGGCTGCGAATCGCTGTTGGAATGGAGGTGCTAACGATATCTTCATCAACGGTTCCGGCAAGTTTTAACAGATCTTCGGTGCGCTCATCCTCAATGACATCAAGCACATCATCAACGGTAACTATCCCTAAGAGCTTTCGATCCTCTTCTGTCACCACCGGAAGGGCAGCAAAATCATAGTCAGCAATCAACTTTGCTACCTTCTCTTGATCGTCTTCTGGAGAAACGCTCATTACCGGAGTAGACATTATTGAGGAAAGCATATTGTCTGGTCTTGCAATAAGAAGCTCACGCAGTGAACATACCCCAAGGAGTTCACCACTGGTGCTGGTAATATAAATGTAAGAGATATTCACATCTGGGTTTATCTCACCCACTTGAAGTTTTGTGCGCAGCTGACGGAGTGCTTCTTCCGCCACGAGATCTCCGGGGAGGGAGAGAAAGAGCGTGGTCATAATTCCCCCCGCTGTTTCTTCATCGTAGGAAAGAAGGGTGGTAATCTCTTTTACCTTTTGCGGGGAGAGGCGTTTAAGAATACTGACCTGCTTACGGCGGGGAAGGATCTTCATAATATCTGCAGCATCATCAACTTCGAGTCGCCGCACTACCGCCGCAATCCGACTATCATCAAGAAGCTCAAGAGTTTGTTGTTTCAGGGCCTCGCTTGCGTAGGAGATAAGCCCGGCGATCTGATCAAGGCCCGTTACTTGATGAATTAACTCTGGCTGTAACTCTTCAGAAACAGCATTAATGACAGAAACGAGCTCAACTGGGTGGAGGGATTCAAGAAGGGTCCGTAGTTCCGAAAACTTTTTTTCAGAGAGATATTGTAAAGCTTGAGAGGCGTAGTTATCTACCTCAAGGTTGGAAGAGGACACCGACATATGAAAATCCTTAGCTTCAGTGTATAAGTAAAAGTATATAAGTAAACACGTATGAGCTTTACGAGAGAGTCTCTCATACAGCGTTTTTTCACTGCTGAGAACACTACTGAGAATTAGGGCGGTCGAGAACGACACAAGAAAATTTTAATTAACTATTTAAACACTCAGGTATGATGATGGGTAAGCGTTTTCGTATGAAGGAAGAAAAGGGGAAGAAAGGAACTAGTAATACCGCTGCTGAAGAAAGCGATTTTGACACTGAGCTTACTGAAGACTCAAACGACAGAGTCAATGGGCCAGAGAGCTCACTTCCCTCTGAGGAAGGTCTTGTGTCCGGAGATATGGATATGGAAAAGGTTGTTACTGATAAGGCCTATTCAGCGCTTAAATCAGAAGTGCAAGAAAACTACGACAAGTATTTAAGAGCGCTTGCAGAGCTTGAAAATTACAAAAAACGAGCGCTTAAGGAGCGCTCCGATCTTCTGCGCTACGCTGGAGAGCATCTCGCAAGAGATCTTCTTGATGTTGTAGATAACCTCGAGCGAGCGGGGAAAGAGCAACCGCAAGGAGTAAGCGAGGAGTTTTTTAAAGGAATTCAGATGATTCTTTCTCAGTTTCAGCAGGTGCTTGAAAAACATGGGATCAAAGGTGAGTATGAGATCGGTAAGAACTTTGATCCTGAAAAACATCAGGCGATGACAGCGGTTCCCACAGATGATTTTGAACCGGGAACGATTATGGAGCAATTTAATAAAACCTATTTCTTTAAAGATAAACTCCTTCGACCCGCCCAGGTCGTGGTTGCAAAAAAGCCTGAAGACCCATCACAGGAAGGTTGAAAGGAAGAGTGATCAGAAAAAGTAGCTCCTTAGTTGCAACTATTAGGTTTAATGATTAAGTAGTGAAAAGATTTGAGGGACTTATATGGAGAACCATAAGCCCTTAAAATTATTAAAGATTTTAAATTGTAAGATTTTATATTGAAGGTGGAGAGACCTCATGGCTAAGGTAATTGGAATCGATTTAGGGACAACAAATTCATGCGTCGCCGTAATGGAAGGGGGAGACCCGGTGGTGATCGCGAACTCTGAGGGTGCTCGAACAACCCCATCGGTGGTTGCTGTAAATGAAGCAGGAGAGCGGCTTGTTGGACAGATCGCTAAACGTCAATCGGTTACAAACCCCAAAAATACCATTTTTGCTGTTAAGCGTTTAATCGGACGAAAGTTTGAAAGTCCAGAAGTTGAACGAGCAAAGAAAGTTCTTCCTTACGAGATTGCAAAGGCTGACAACGGAGATGCTGTCGTTGTTCTCAAAGGAGAGAAGAAAACCCCTCAAGAGATCTCTGCATTTATTCTTACAAAGATGAAGCAGACTGCGGAAGACTACTTAGGAACAAAGGTCACACAAGCCGTTATTACCGTACCTGCGTATTTTAACGATGCTCAACGTCAAGCCACAAAAGATGCGGGAAGAATCGCTGGGCTTGAAGTGCTTCGTATTATTAACGAACCTACCGCAGCAGCGCTTGCCTACGGGATGGATCGGAAACAGGATAAAAAGATCGCCGTTTTTGACCTTGGAGGTGGAACGTTTGATATCTCCATCTTAGAGCTTGGAGATGGAGTGTTTGAGGTAAAATCTACCCATGGAGATACCTATCTTGGTGGAGAAGACTTTGACTTAGAGATCGTGAACTTTCTTGCAAACGAATTTAAAAAAGATCAGGGAATCGATCTGCGAAGCGATACGATGGCGCTTCAGCGTTTAAAAGAAGCTGCGGAGAAAGCAAAGCATGAGCTCTCCTCGTCTGTAGAGACAGATATTAATCTGCCGTTTATTACCGCCGATGCTTCTGGACCAAAACATCTGAATATTAAGCTCACGAGAGCAAAACTTGAGTCACTCTGTTCAACCCTTCTTGATCGTTTGGAAGAGCCGTGTCGAACAGCGATCCGTGATGCTTCAATGCAGGCTCGTGATATCGATGAGGTAATTCTTGTCGGTGGTATGACACGAATGCCAGCGGTGCAAGAGCGGGTTAAAAAGATCTTTGGAAAAGAGCCAAGTAAAAACGTCAATCCTGATGAAGCCGTTGCGGTAGGAGCCGCAGTTCAGGGAGGGGTCCTCCAGGGAGATGTAAAAGATGTGCTTCTTTTGGATGTTACCCCACTGAGTCTTGGTATTGAAACTCAGGGTGGAGTGATGACGAAGCTTATCGAGAAGAATACAACGATTCCTACAAGAAAGAGTCAGATCTTCTCAACAGCCACTGACAGTCAACCAGCAGTAAGTATCCACGTTCTTCAGGGAGAGCGGGAGATGGCTTCAGGGAACAAAACGCTTGGTCGTTTTGAGCTTGTGGGAATCCCCCCCGCTCCGCGAGGAGTTCCCCAGGTAGAGGTGACCTTTGATATTGATGCAAACGGAATTGTCCATGTATCTGCAAAAGATCTTGGAACTGGGAAGGAGCAGTCGATTCAGATTACCGCAAGCTCTGGACTTACTGAACAAGAGATTAAGCAGATGGTTCGTGATGCCGAAGAGCATGCCGAGGAGGATAAGAAGCGAAAAGCTCTTATTGAAGCAAAAAATCAACTTGATGGCTTGGTTTATTCTACGGAGAAATCTCTAACAGAATATAGTTCAAGCTTAAGCTCTGAGGATAAAACAAAGATTGAAGGTGCGATCGCTGATGCAAAGAAAGCACTTGAGAGCGCAGAGAACGTTGATACTCTTAAAGCGGAGATTGAACGGTTAACAAACGCCTCACATGCGCTGGCCGAGAAGATGTACAAGAGTGCTGCAGAAAAACAACAGCAGACGGGAAATGGTGGAAAAGCTTCAGCCGCAGAGGAACACGCTACAGATGGCGCTTCAGGTCAGCAGGGTCGACCCGGGGGTGATGATGTAGTGGATGCGGATTTTGAAGAAGTTAAGTAAGTTTTTTTAGGTTTCCCAAATTGGCAAAAGCTGACTACTACGAGTTGCTTGGCGTCTCGCGGGAAGCGAGCGTTGAGGAGATCAAGAAGAGCTATCGAAAGCTTGCGCTCCAGTATCATCCTGACAAAAACCCCGGAAATAAGGAAGCAGAGAACAAGTTCAAGGAGTTTACCGAGGCGTACTCTGTGCTCTCCAGTGAAGAAACACGGGCTCGCTATGACCAGTTTGGTCATGCAGCGTTTAGTGGGGGACAGGGTCCTTGGAATTTTTCTGATATCTCAAGTTTTGCTGATGAGATTTTTGGAGATCTCTTTGGGAGTTTCTTTGGAGTTCAATCTAGTGGTGGAAGGCGGCAGCGAGGTGGACGCGATATCCGCTACGCATTGGAGATCTCCCTTGAAGAGGCAGCGTTTGGGATTGAGAAAGAGGTAACGATTCCAAAACCCGTTTCTTGTGAGGAGTGTCAGGGAAGTGGTGCAAAAGCGGGAACAAAAGCAAAACCGTGCACCCAGTGCCGAGGAACGGGGCAGATTCGTCTGCAACAAGGGTTTTTTGCCATTAGTAGAACATGTAATGTTTGTTCCGGTGCCGGGCAGGTTATTGAGGAGCCTTGTTCGCAGTGTAAAGGGAGTGGGCAGACAACAAAATCTTCAACCCTTTCTGTGAAGATTCCTGCTGGTATTAATGAAGGACAGCGGTTAAAGCTTCGAGGTGAGGGAGAGCAGCTTGCAAACGGTGCCCCTCCGGGGGATCTCTACGTGGAGATCTCTATTAAAAAGCATCCTGTTTTTCAACGACAAGATTCCGAGCTCTTTACCGAAGTTCCTATTAACTATTCGCACTCAGTTCTTGGTGGGGAGATTGAAGTCCCGACATTAGATGGTAAGATGTCACTTAAAATTCCACAGGGAACACCTTCTGGGAAAACGTTTCGATTAAAAGGAAAGGGAGTAGTCGACCTCCATACGGGAAAAAGAGGAGATCTCCATGTCCAGACGTATGTGTATGTGCCAAAACACTACACCGATCGCCAACGAGAACTCTTGGAGGAGCTTCAACAGTTAGAGGGACAACCAAGAGGTCATGAGTCACGAACGTTTTTTGATAAGGTCAAGGACTTCTTCGAATAATCAGAAACGATCGTGTGCTCTCGTTCTTAAAACGAGCGTCGGGGAGAGTTTCTCCCATTTCGTCCTTACCTGTTACACCCTTATTCTTTCAATATTGTTTTTTGGTTGTGCGGAAAAGCTTCCACAAAAACCTCTAAATAAAAATCCTCTTCCACAAACCGTAGAGAGAGAACGACCACCGCTGATCTCACCCCCACCACCTGCTCCTTGGGAGGTATGGTCAAGTGATGGTCTTGGGGATCGAGATTTAGAGGAAGCTGAAAATAATATCCGGATGAGACGGTTTGACCTTGCCATTGCCTCGTATCAAAGAGCTGAAGAGAATTCTTTCTCTCCTGAGGTAAGAGAAGAGGCATTAGTTCGGCGCTTGGGGACAGTACTAAAACTTGGACGTTCAAAAGAGGTTTTAGATATTGTTACTGAATATATGCAAAAAAAAGCGATTGCGATCGATGAGGTTCATCCTGGAATTGCATTTATTATCTCATTTGCCTACCAGCATCAGGGAGACTTTGATCAGAGTCTTGCCTGGCTAGGAGTTTCACACCGAAGATCTCAAGGAGAGATAAAACCACGGGCCTTAGTGGAAGCAAAGAAACTCATCGCCACGCTCTCTTCCGAGACATTCGAATCCGCAGCACAGAAATGGTCAAGTGATGGATTTATTTCCCCCATTTTTGCCACTGAAAGGTTACGAAGAACACATGGTGGAGTTCCGATCCCACAAACAAATACGAAATGGTTTGCGGCAAGCACCTATCTTGCTACGGGTGCCCAAGGGGCGGGGCAAATCGTGGAGAGTGATCTGATTCCTTCTGAGGATCAAGGGAGCAATGGTCGGCACGCTATTGGAGTGATTCTCCCATTAAGTGGCTCGTATGAGCCGTATGGAAAGAGGGTGGCAGAAGGTATTGAACTTGCAAATGAGTTTCAGAGTGGGGAGAAGAAGATTGAGTTTTTTGTCTATGATACGGGAGGAAACCCGGAGAGTGCTGGCCTTGGGTATGAAAATCTTGTTAAGGAGCAACATGTTCAGGTTGTTCTTGGTCCCCTCCTTGCAGAAAGTACGGAGCGAGTTTCACAAAAAGCACGAGAATTAGGCGTGCCTTTTATCTCATTTACAAAACGAAAAGGAGTTCCAGAACTTGGTCGCGAGGCTTTTCGCCTTGGGGCGACCGCAGAGAATCAAGTTGAGGAGCTTGTTCGTTATGCACGAGAGACCTTGCTAATAAATTCATTTGCCATCATCTACCCACAAAACGGCTCCGGAGAGGAATTTTATCAAGCCTTTAAAGGAGAGGTGAAGCTTCAAGGGGGGATTCTTAGTGGCGAATTAAGTTACCTCAGTGCAAACGATCCAACGCTCATTAATAAACTTGCAACGTTTGCAGCTTCTCCACCTGAGGCGGTGTTTCTTCCAGATACTATTGAGAACCTCTGGCCAATTCTTCGTGATATCCGAGGTTCCTCCCTCCAAGGCACGTTACTTCTTGGTCCAGCGGTGTGGGACGATCCCGTAGCGCTTCGGGGAGCAAGCTCCTTATTAGAGGGTGCGGTGTATGTAACGCCGTTTTTTAGAGAAAGTGCGCGGCCAGAAGTTGTGCAATTTATTGAAAAATATCAACAAAAGTTTAGTAAGTCCCCAGATTTATTGGCTGCTCAAGGATATGACGCAGCCTTACTGTCGATGGGGGTCATCTCTCAACTTTCTTCACCAAGCCCTATGGAGTTTATTAAAAAACTTGAGTCAGCCGATACCCATAAGGGTGTCACCGGAAGACTTGAGGTGACAAAAGTTGGAGATATTGTACGACGCATGAGTGTCGTTCGGTTAGTAAAAGGGGAGAAGGTGGAGGTGATGGCGGGTGGGGAAGTAACAGGTTTTATTCTCGATGAAACAAAAGACAAACCCACGCTCGAGCGACAATCGCCCGAAAATCCTCTCCCTCCTGCCCGTTAGGGATATCGTTCCTTTTCCAGGACTTGTTTTTCCAGTCTACATCAGCCGTGACTCAAATGTACAGGCAGTGGACTTTGCCATTCAACATAGTGAATACCTAGCGCTTGCTTTGCAACGAGACGCGCTTGAGGAGGAACCAAGTAAGGAGAACCTCTACAGCGTGGGCACCGTGGCGCGAATTACGCACAGTGTCAGACTTCAAAACGGGGATATTAAAGTACGGCTCCATGTTCAAGGACGGTTTGAGATCCGCTCCTTTGCAAAGGTTAAGCCTTTTATCCAGGTTCGTGTTCGATATGTAGATGATGAGAGTCATGTAAAACTTAACTCCCGTCAGGAAAAGCTGATGACGTCGGTAAAGGAGAAGTTTACCTTACTTACCAAACATGATGAGAACGTGGATGAGGGGATAATCCTTGGAGATGAGTTTTTTGAACCTGGAATTGTTGCTGACTTTATCGCTTCTCATCTCTCCCTTGGGCTTGAAGAGGGACAAGAGCTTCTAGAGACGTTTGAATCTTTTGAGCGGCTTCGTGCCGTTGAGAAACTTCTCTATGCAAGGCTTGATGAACTTAATATTCGTGAGCGTATCTTTAAGAAAGCTCGGGCAGAGCTCGGTCGTGGGGAGCATGAGAATCTTCTTCGTGAGCAACTGAGGCAGATTCAAGCAGAACTTGGTGAAAAAGTAGATGAAGAAGATGAGCTCGTTCAGCTAAAATCAGAGATCTCTAAGTTAAAAATGCCACCGGAGGCAAAAACTGAGTCTGAGCGGCAACTAAGACGCCTCCAACAGATGCATCCAGACTCTAGTGAAGCAGCACTCCTTCGAACGTATCTCTCCTGGATGGTAGAGATCCCTTGGTCAAAGCGCACCAAAGACAGCGTTGATTTACGAAAGGCAAAAGAGCTTCTTGATCAGGATCACTTCGGTTTAGATATTCCAAAGGAGAGAATCTTAGATTTTCTTGGAGTAAGAAAACTCCAAGGAAATATGCGCGGACCGATTTTGCTCTTTGTGGGTCCTCCCGGAGTGGGAAAAACCTCTCTGGGACGTTCAATTGCGCTTGCTCTTGGACGATCGTTTGTTCGAGTTTCTCTTGGAGGGTTACGAGATGAAGCAGAGATTCGTGGGCACCGCCGTACGTATGTGGGTGCGATGCCCGGGCGAATTATCCAGGGGTTAAAAACAGCGGGAACAAGAAACCCTGTTTTTATGCTCGATGAGATCGATAAGGTGGGTTCTGATTTTCGAGGAGACCCTTCATCGGTGCTCCTTGAGGTTCTTGATCCTGAGCAGAACAAAGGTTACGAGGATCACTATTTAAATGTTCCTTTTGATCTCTCTGAGGTGATGTTTATTGCAACCGCAAACGTCACCGATACGATCCCACCAGCACTTCTTGATCGGATGGAGATTATTGAGATCTCTGGATATACAACAGAAGAGAAAGTCGAGATCGCCAAGCGCTATCTTATTCCCCGAGAGAAAGAGGAAAACGGGCTTGGAAAGAAAAGCATCCCATTTTCTAAAGAAACGCTGTTAAAAATTATCGATTCTTACACCCAAGAGTCGGGGGTGAGAGATTTTCGAAGAAATGTCGGTGCGGTGTTTAGAAAGATTGCAAGATTAGTGGCGGATGGAAAACGAACCCCGAAGCGGGTGACGCCGGAGCTTGTTGAGCAGTTTTTAGGAATTCCAAAATTTCTTCCAGATAATAGGTTGCATCTTGACCAGATAGGAATCGTTACCGGGCTTGCCTGGACCTCCGTGGGGGGAAGACTCCTTCATGTTGAGGTTGCCTCAACGAAGGGAAAAGGTACCCTTTCTCTTACGGGGCATCTTGGTGAGGTGATGCGGGAGTCAGCGATGGCAGCCCTGACCTATGTGATGTCTCATGCAAAAGCGTTGGGGGTTGATGAAAACTTCTATGAGCAGACAAATATCCATGTTCATGTTTCTCAGGGGGCAATTCCGAAAGATGGTCCTTCGGCGGGGATCTCAATCGCGGTTGGGCTTGTTTCGCTCTTGACTGATCGGCCTGTGTCGAAGAAGGTAGCGATGACCGGAGAGATTACCCTGGGGGGACGAGTGCTTGCGATCGGGGGTCTAAAAGAGAAAGCTCTAGCGGCTCTTCGTGGGGGGATATCGGTAGTGATTATCCCGAAGGAAAACGAGCCGGAATTGGAAGAATTCCCTAAGTATCTCTTACAGAAGGTGCGCTTTATCGCTGTTGAGAATATCTCTGAAGCGCTTGAAGTGGCGCTTATTGAGAAGAGACCAACACGGATGAAGCGTAAACGACCGCCACAGTTTGAGATGGTGGAATAGGGGTTTACCTAAGAGCCTCTAACAAAATGAACAGTCTCTTTCTGTCGTTGCGAGCGAAGCAAACTCGAA
>CAZDIO010000062.1:0-10969 GCA_964505555.1 uncultured Bdellovibrionales bacterium | reverse complement strand
CCCGGCTCGCAACGACAGGTTTCTTCCCACACTTAAAGTGGAACGGCTTTAGTGAGGAGGAGTGGGGGCGTTGTTTGAGCTTACGGGGGCGTCGCCTTTGAGGCCCCAGGGAAACTCATAAGCGCCTAAAGATCCTTCAGTTACAAAGTAAGATGCTTTTCCAGGGGTCATTCTCCATACTGTGGGAAACACTTTGTAGCCTCCCCGGTAATGGGCGGGAACGTATTGGTCTCCTGAAAGTCCCCACGGGATCGGATCAAGGGTTTCTCCCGTTGCAAGTCGAATAAAAAGAAATAATTGAGCTCCAAAAAGCTTCGAAACTCCGTAATCAGTTCGTCCATCACCGTCATAATCGTAGGGAAGTAGTGTATCGCCACTAAGGCCCCATTGAACTTGAGGTAAGGCACTTCGTGAGTTTAGATCAAAAGAGAACCAATAGAGAAAACCCTGGATCGGACGAACTACCGTCAGCTCAGCCTGTTTGTCACCGTTAAAGTCTCCCACCACTACTCGATCGCCAAGAAGTCCCCAAGGTTGCTGAATGAGTTGATTGGTAGAGCTTCCTTGAATAATCCAGAGGAGCGAGTTGTTTGCAGCTTTTCTTACCACAGCAAAATCAATTTTTTCATCACTATCGTAGTCTTCTGGAATCAGGGTGTCGCCAGCAGCACCAAATGCTTTTGTAATCACAGCGCTTGAGACCTCACTGGGACGAACAAACCAGTAGAGTAGTCCCCCGATGTTTCGAATGACAACAAAGTCACCACGGTTGTCTCCGGTAAAATCTCTAAACATTGAGCGATCTCCTCGTAGTCCCCACATCACGGTGGGAAGGGGGCCTTGCTTTTTGTCTGCAATGAGCCAGGCAAGGTTTGCTCCGATCGCGCGCAGCACAATGAACTCACTTACTCCATCCCCAGTGTAGTCGTTAATGGCCTTAATGGGTCGCCGAAATTCATTTGGAAGAAGAAAGTGTCCCTTAGGAAGTGCCGTTCCTTTTGTTTGAGCGGTTATGCTCGTTTTGAAGTAAAAAGCGTTTGCTGATTGTCTAAACACAGCAATATCAGCTTTTCCATCGGCGTTTTGATCAAGGGGATATGGCCTATCTCCTGGTTTTCCAAGAGACATTTGGAGGGTGGTCAGCAGATCGCTGCTTTTTCGAATCAACCATCTCCCCTCTTCAGGACGGTACACCGCAATGTCTGCTTTTTGATCCCCGTCGTAGTCTGCAGGAACTGGAATATCAGCGGGGTTTCCCCAGGCGATCGTTTGTTTTGTTCGATTACTACTAAAAAGTAGATGCCAGGTGCCTGTAGCGGGGCGAAAGACCGTTTCATCGGTTCGTCCATCGCCATCGTAATCACTTGGAACGGGGATGTCTCCAAGCCGGCCATTTTTAGTTACAACGACCTCCTCTCTTTGTGAAAGAGATTTATACCACTTGCCATTTCGTGGACGAAAAAATGAAGGATCGCTTATCTCGTCGCCATCATAATCTGTAGTAAGAAAAACTCTATCGCCCGCATTTCCAAGTGTGGTGCGTACATTGTTTTGTCCAGGTTTACAAACTAAGATTGAACCTGAATCAACAAGTGGATCGGTAACCACGCCCGCTCTCCACGTGACAAATTCGGTTACTCCATCACCATCGATATCACCCAGAAGAGGAATATCGCCACTCTTGCCACACGTTTTTGAAAAAAGGGTTACTGATCCACTGAGCGCTTGAAATGCTCCATTTACAGGGGACCAAAGAACGATCTCATCTTTCTTGTCCCCATTAAAATCGGCGCTGTTGTCTGCCGGGGTTGCATACGCAGGAGCGATAAAAAACAGGATAAGGAAAGTCACAAAGAGGAAACAAAGATAATCACTCCTTGGAAAGTTGCAAAAATGTCTGATAATGTGCTTTGATTTCATCACCTGATAATAATGACATGTTGTTTAATTTATGGCGACAAAACCTTCAAAAGAGCTACATACCTTTCCAAATCCCCGGCCAGGAAGAGAGTACGAAATTCGCTTTGAGTGTCCGGAGTTTACCTGTATCTGTCCGATGACGGGACAACCTGATTTTGCAGCGATTACTATTTGCTACACCCCAGACCAGCTCTGTGTTGAGCTTAAATCGTTAAAACTCTACCTCTGGTCATACCGAAACGAAGGTGCGTTTCATGAGGCGGTAACAAATCAAATTCTTGATGATTTGGTTCAAGCAATATCCCCATTATCGATTGAGGTGATAGGTGATTTTAATGTTCGTGGGGGAATTCACACCGTAGTTAAAGCAAATTACCGAAAGAACTGATCAGGGTTTCAAGAAGCTTAACCCCACCCGTGGGAATCAAAATAAATGGTATTCGGAGTAAGGGTATCTCGCCTACACTCTGAGTACGATGCCCTTGCGAACAAAATCACTTAAAGAAACCACCTTGATCAAACGGTTTGTAATATTATTCATTTTCATCGCTCTTGGAGCGGTCGTTGTTGCTGAACCTGTAGACACCCCTCGTCCTATTGATTCTCGAAGTACCGTTTTTCTTGAAGAGATGACATGGATGGAGGTGCGTGATGCGCTCGCTGAAGGGAAGACAACCGCAATTATCCCCACAGGAGGGATTGAACAAAATGGCCCTTATGTGGTGTTAGGGAAACACAATTATATCTCTGAAGTCGTTGCAGAAAAAATCGCGATTCGACTTGGTGATGCCCTTGTTTTGCCTGTTGTAAAGTTTGTTCCTGAAGGTTCTTTCTCGCCACCATCTGGGCACATGAGATATCCAGGAACGATCACGGTGAGAAAAGAAACATTCAAACTTCTTATTTCAGAGATCTGCACAAGTCTTAAGGTGCACGGCTTTAAAAAAATCGTTTTACTTGGTGATAGTGGGGATAATCAACAACCCTTAGAGGAGGTGGCAGCAGAGCTCACTTTTTTATGGCACGGTGAGGTCGGTGAGGCAGTAAATGTTTTTTATATTAAAGATTTCTACAACTACGAGTTTCTTCGTGATTGGTTAAAGACGCAAGGGATCATTGAAAAAAGCGAAGGGACCCACGACGAACTGGCCTTTAGTCTGCAATTATTAGCTATTGATCCTCAACTCATTCGCAAGGAGGAGCGCGAAAGACGAGGGATGTTTCATTTAAACGGCATTGAACTCTCTCCCCCAGAAAAATTTATTAAGCTAGGAAGTCAGATCATTGAACTCAGAGTAGAAAAAACAGTTGAAGCGATCCTCAGACAAAAGAGTTCTTCTCAAGAAGTCCCCCCCCAAATGAGTTCGCAGATTTATGGAGAGGATGTTCTAGGGTTTAGTAGCAAGATAAAATTAAAAGAATGGCTCACCACTCCTTTAAAATATTTCCTTAATCCAACCCAACGTGTTTATTGGCTCTACCTTTATACAGCACTTGTTATTGCGCTATTTTCTTATCACTACTACAGAAAAGACAATGAGCAGCAATCGCTAAAACAATTTCTTTCTTACTGTTTTCCAAAAAGTGTGTATCTTCACCATTCAGCAAAGGTTGATTACCTTTACTATTTCATTAATAGGACCCTTTTCCCCTTAATTTTTGCACCAGTTTTATTAAGCTCCGAGCCGGTATCTCGTTATCTTCAAAATGCGCTTGCCCAATTTGGAGTAAGTGCACTCTCTTTTCCTTATAAAATATTAGGCTCCGTTACCTATACATTGTTAGTCATTATCGCTTTTGATTTTGGGCTCTATGTTTCACATTTTCTTCTTCATAAAATTCCAGCGCTGTGGGAGTTTCACAAAGTCCATCACTCTGCAGAGGTGCTTACTCCGCTGACGGTGTACCGCCAGCATCCCATCGATGACTTTATGGCGATCACTTTTTCAGCGCTTTCGGTAGGAGTTGTTGATGGGGTATTTCGTTTTCTTTTTCCTGCGGAAATTTCTAAAATTACAGTACTTCAGATGAATATGTTTACCTTTCTTTTTTACGTATTTGGCTATAACTTACGACACTCTCATATCTGGGTATCGTACGGACCATTCTGGAGTTCAATTTTTATTAGTCCCGCCCAACACCAGATTCATCACAGTGATAACCCCCAGCATTTTGATAAAAACATCGGCTTTATGCTTGCCATCTGGGATAAGCTGTTTGGAACGATCTACATTCCAAAAAACAAAGAGGAGATTCGGTTTGGGCTTCCCCCCGAGGATACTCAGGCACTTCGAACTGTGTGGAGACTCTATCTCGTTCCTTTTGTGAAGGCGTATCGAGTTTTGCGCCAAAAACGGTAGAACTTTTACCTTTATTTCCCACCTAACGGTTGAAAATCACTCACTTCCTTAAGAAAAAGCTCAATAATTGACAAAACAAATATCCAATATATAATCACCGTTTACAACGATTCTTTGGGGGAACGGATCGGGTCGTAGAGGATAGTAAAAAGGAAATAGAAGTACCGATGCAAGTCACTGTTGTTCTCCCCGCATATAACGAGGCTCGAGACCTCCGAATCTTACTGTTTCGCATCGCTGAGGCGCTCTCTGCAGCGAAATTAGAATACCAGATCTTATTAGTTGATGACGGCTCTACTGATGAAACGGTTGCTGTTGCCAAAGAAGCATCAACTGCAATTCCAATTCGAATCTGCCAACACGAAACCAATAAAGGTCTTGGCGGTGCCATCGCGACAGCGATTAAAGAAGTGGTGAAGGAAGAGGGAGTTGCGGTCATTATGGATGCCGACAACACGCACGATCCGAAACTTATTCTTCAGATGCTTTCTTGTCTCAACGGCTCTCCTCAACAGGATCTCCATCAGCAGCAAGGAGCTGATGTTGTTATCGCCTCTCGCTTCTGTACTGGAGGTCAACAGCTGGGAGTGAGTATTTACCGGCGAACTATGAGTTTAGTACTCAGTAAGATACTTCAATGGTGTGTGAGGTATGATAATGTTACTGACTACTCCAGTGGATATCGAGCATACCGAATTCAGACCTTACGTCGACTGGTTGAAGTATATGGAGAGAACGTCATTACGGAGCGGGGATTTACCTGCATGTTGGAGCTTCTCTTGAAGTTACGCACTGTTGGTGCGAAAGTGGAGGAAGTTCCGATGATTCTTCGCTATGATTTTAAGCTTGGGGCAAGTAAGATGCGAGTTTTTCGAACGATCCTTCAATACGGTGGGGTGCTGTATCGGTATTTTCTCCATCCACAGCAACGCCAAAGTGTTCCTGAATGGAGTGAGTTGCCAAAGTTGAGGAAAGTAGCAAACTCCTAATTGGTCAGGGCACAAGCGAGTTGTTTGTGTTGCTTCTCATTAACATCCTTATCAAGAAGAAAGTTTCAGTGTGGCTATAGAACGGAAAGATGTCGCGGTGATTGGTGGCGGGATCTCTGGACTTGCAGCGAGTGTTTTTTTAACAAGAGCAGGAAGAAAGGTCACCCTCTATGAATCTTCAAACCAATTTGGTGGCTTAGGCACGTTCTTTGAGTATAAAAACTCTTCGTTTGAACGTTTCTATCACTGTATACTTCCCAGTGATGATCATCTTCTCTCACTTCTTTCTCTCTTAGGTCTCAAAGAGAAGGTGTATTGGAAAGAAAGTTCATTTGCGATGTTCTCTCGAAATCGCCTCTATCCTTTAAACTCACCAAAAGATCTCCTCTCCTTTACCGCTCTTCCTTTTATTGATCGTTTGAGACTCGGAGTTGCTGCCCTCTATGCTCGTTCCTGCAAGGGAGCGGGATTAGACGAGATCACGACTAAAGAGTGGCTTCAAAAATTCAGTGGCAAGCGAGCGTTCGACCTTTTTTTTAAACCACTTCTTGAGTGCAAATTCGGCGATCGCTACGATGAAGTTCCTGCTCTTTGGTTTTGGCGCCGATTTCAACGTGAAAAGGCAGGCCCTACTGAGATGAAAGGATATATTCGTAATGGATATCGAGGAATAACAGATGCCATCGTTTCTTATCTCAAAGATCAAAGAGTGGAGTTATTACTCAATCAAGCGATCGAAAAACTCGACCTCAATGAAGAAGGAAGGCCCGTCGTAAGTACGGCTCATAGCATGACAAGTTTTAATCAGGTTCTCTACACCGGTCCATTTGGAGTATTTCCGAAACTTCTTGGAAAAGAGATCAGCACCTCCACCCTTGACCAGACGATTGATGCTCAAGGAGTCATCAACGTGGTACTTTTACTTACAAAATCACTTTCTCCTCACTATTGGATTGCGACCCCAGAAGCGGAGATCCCTTTTCAAGGGATAGTTGAAACTTCAAATGTAATCGACAAAAAAGATTCGGCGGGACTTAATCTCGTGTATCTTATGAATTATCTTAGTCGACTAGATCCTTTATTTAGCCGTGATGAAAAGACGATCATCTCTGAATATGTGATAAGTCTCAGGAGCTTATTTCCAGAACTTCAAGCTGAAGATATAAAAGACGCGTTTCTGTTTCGGGCACCCTTTGTTGAAACAGTGTATACGCGAGGATATCTTCGAAAAAAACCTCCCTTGGAGTTTGTTCCAAAAAAGATCTATCTAGCAACTACCGCTCAGGTGTATCCAGACGTAACTTCTTGGAACGGTTCAACGGGACTTTCAAAGATGGTCGTTGATGAGATGATGAAACATTCAAACGTTCATGGCGATACGTGATGAAGAGGAGTGTTTGTTTTAGTATTGATGTTGATTCAGTAAAAACGCACCTTCGTGGCTACGGTATTGAAGATGGAATTGACCGTGGGGAGGAATTTCAATTAGCCATTCCCCGAGCACTGTCTCTTTTTAAAAGCGCTCTTTTTAAAAGTAAAAATATAAAAGCGACATTCTTTTTAATTGCAGAGAATGCAGCAAAATATCCTGATATCGTCGCACAGATTATTCGTGATGGACACGAAGTCGCCTCGCACTCTCTGACACATACGATTCCTTTTAATATTTCAGATAGAGAGGTTTATAAGAAAGAGTTAGTCCAATCAAAAGAGGTGCTTGAGAAACTTACGGGGAGCGCTGTCGTGGGGTTTCGTGCTCCAAGTTGGGATATGGATAGGAAGCTCTATGATCTCCTGAGAGAGGCTAATTATCAATACGATGCCTCAATCTACCCATCTCCACTTCTTTATCTTCTTCGGTACCGATTAAGTAAGGGGCCACAATTTGCACCGATCTCTTTTTGGAAGCTTCTTACTCAAAATCCAAATCCACATCAGATTGATACCAAAGCAGGAAAGCTTGTCGAGATCCCTCTTGCGACCTCGGCGATTTTTAGGATTCCGTACTACCACACATTTTCTTATCTTCTTCCGCCGACACTCTTTCATCTGCTTGGTGAGCTTACCTCACTAAGTCGTTCGGTGATAAGCTATGCATTCCACGCTGTAGACTTTCTAGATCTTGTTGGTGACAAACTTGATCCCCGTCTTGCCCAACATCCGGGGATGAAATTGGATCTTCAGCAAAAGATATTAGGAATTGAGAGGATTCTTTCAAAGCTTACAACCAAACGATCGCCTCACACGCTCAAAGAAGTTGCTCAATGGGCCTCTTTCTCCTGAGACCCAGACTCTATTTGATAAACTCTCAAAAACTTGATAACAGCAAACCACGCAGTATTTAAAGTAATGCTGTTGATCTTTCATTTCGCAAAACGAGTAATTTTTTAAACCCTATGGCCTGAGAGGATCTCGCTCCTGCCAAGCCATAGGTAGCTCGATAAAGGTTTTTCGTCTTTCCAAGAGTTTATACTCACGATATTTCCAACACCTTTCGGCAACATATGAGCAGCAGGCTGTTGTTGCCGAAGGGTGTATCGGAATAGGTGCGTATGTAGCGCGAAGAGAGAGGGCTAATTCAGGGAAGGACGGTGGCTTGTGTATGAATGGAAGTATGTGGATCCCAGTATCAGGGCGATTTCAGTGGTGGCGCAGTTTCTCGTTAAATTGATTCGCGACTCGAAGGAGGATAAGAGCGACTTTGGGGAATTTGTAAGAACCACGCTTCTTGCTGCCCCCGACAGTCGTTGGTTGTCGATGTTGGAGGAGAGTGAGCGAGGGGCATGGATCCTGTTCTTTGGTGAACTGCCGATCGGGGTTATCGCCTATCATCGCCGTGAGGATTCTCTGCTGCATGTATTTCGTCTCTATGTTGAGGAGGGACACTGCGGGCAGAAACTCACAAAGAGTGGGTTACAGCAGTTCATCCAGTTCGCCCGTGCTGAGCACGGTATCTGTGGAGTGCAGATCGACTCCGGAATCCATCCGGCGACGATAGCAGTTCTCGAGGATCTCCAAGCCGAAGAAGAAAGGGGAGGGTCGGGTAAGCTCCATTGTGACATCGATCCAAAAACAGGGTTTGTTGAATTCGCACCCATTGCGGTCTAGATGCCGAGATTGAATCGAATTCGTTAAATCGATGGCCGGCGCGCAAATAAGCGCGTCGGCCACAAAGGGAAAGGAGAGCTGCCTATGAGCTTTATTATCTGAGTTAAAATAAGATCTCTTCTAGCAAGCCTTCTTTTGTTCTGTTTCTTTGACATCGAAGGGTCCTACCGCTAATATTTTCACCTATGAGTGAAGCTGAAGCACAAAAGGAAAAAATCGCTGTTATTGGTCTGGGCTATGTGGGCCTACCAGTAGCGCTTGCGTTAGCAAAGAAATTTCCAGGTACGATCGGCTTTGATGTTGATCCAAAAAGAACCTCCACACTCTCTCAGGGAATTGACGTCAATAACGATGTTTCTAAAGAAGAGTTAAAAGGAGCGCCCCTAAAAATTACAAGTAACGCTGCCGATCTCAAAGGGCAAACGTTTTTTATCGTTGCTGTTCCTACCCCAGTTGATGACAACCACCGTCCCGATTTTCATCCCTTAGAGAGCGCTTCAAACATTGTTGGCAACGCGCTGTCGCCTGGAGGTGTTGTTGTTTATGAATCCACTGTTTACCCAGGAGTGACAGAGGAGGTTTGCGGTCCCATTTTATCTCAGGTTTCTGGACTCAAACAAGGCAGTGAATTTAAACTAGGCTATTCTCCAGAGCGAATTAACCCCGGGGATCGCGAACACAGTTTAGAAAAAGTAATCAAAGTAGTCTCTGCCGAAGATGAAGAGACACTAAAAAGAGTTTGTGCTGTCTATGAGCGCATTATCACCGCAGGGCTTCATCGTGCCCCGTCGATCAAAGTTGCAGAAGCTGCAAAGGTTATTGAAAACACTCAACGTGATTTAAACATTGCCTTAATGAACGAGCTTGCGATTATCTTTGATCGAATCGGAATTTCAACAACGGATGTTCTTGAAGCAGCCGGGACAAAATGGAATTTTCTTCAGTTTCGCCCTGGTCTTGTTGGGGGACATTGTATCGGAGTAGACCCGTATTATTTAACCACAAAAGCTGAGCAGCTAGGGTACCATCCCCAAGTGATCCTTGCCGGACGACGGATTAACGATGGAATGGGAAGTTTCATCGCCCAACGAATCGTCAAGTTGATGGTCAATGCTGGAGTTTCGATTCGTGGAGCACGGGTGGGGATTTTAGGAATGACATTTAAGGAAAACGTGTCCGATATTAGAAATACTCGGGTGCCGAGTATCGTTTCTGAATTAAAAGATTTTGGGATTATTCCCAGTGTCCATGATCCCATAGCAAATAACGAAGAGAGTGTGCATGAGTATGGGATTTCACTCTCAAAGTGGGAGGAATTAAGGAATCTTGATGGATTAATATTTGCGGTGGCACACAAGGAGTATCTTTCAATGTCTGTTGAGAAACTAACAGAAAGTCTTCGAAGTGGAGGGGTCTTTGTTGATGTTAAATCCGCGATTGCAAAAGGTCGTCTCCGCAAAGATTTCGTTTATTGGAGCTTATAAGGATGGTCGCAACAAAATATCAAGAGGTCGAAAGGACACTGCGTGCGGCTCCAAAGAGATGGGTAGTTACTGGGGTTGCTGGATTTATCGGCTCCCATCTTCTTGAAACGCTTCTGACTATGGGTCAGCATGTTATTGGAATAGATAACTTTGTTACGGGAAGTAAAAAGAATTTAGAAGATGTAGAACGTCAAGTTGGTCCCGACTTGTGGAAAAAATTTGTTTTTTTAGAAGGGGATATTAACGATCCAGAGCTCTGTAAAAAAGCGTGTGCCGGAGCCAGTGTTGTTCTTCATCAAGCAGCCCTTGGTTCTGTTCCACGATCAATTGCCCAACCTTTGCAGACAAACAAAGCCAATGTCGATGGATTTCTCACCGTTTCCTTTGCTGCAAAGGAAGCAGGGATTTTACGATTTGTATATGCCTCATCGAGCTCGATTTATGGGGATGAGGCAACGCTGCCGAAGGTTGAATCCCGAGTTGGAGCTCCACTCTCTCCATACGCGGCTTCAAAGCGAGCAGACGAGCTGTATGCCGGCTCGTTTAGTAATGTGTATGCGATGGAGTTTGTTGGGCTTCGTTATTTTAATGTCTTTGGTCCAAGACAAGATCCTGAAGGACCGTATGCCGCCGTGATTCCGAAGTGGATTCAGTTGTTGATTGATAATAAGCAATGCACCGTTTACGGTGATGGGAAAACATCGAGAGATTTTTGCTACGTGGCAAACGCTGTTCAGGCAAACATTTTAGCTGCGTGTGCTGAAAGTAAGGAAGCTACCAACCGCGCCTACAATGTAGCTTGCGGGGAACAGACAAGTTTAGAAGAGCTCTATACCTTACTTGAAAAAGAAATTAATCACGGTTTGAAACGCACCTCATCTTCTTATCTTGAGAAGGCGCCATTTCGCGCCGGTGATGTTCGACACTCGCTTGCTGATATTACCCTCGCAAAAGATCTCCTCGGATACAATCCAACCCACGCCATAAAAGAAGGTTTAAAAGAGACCGTCTCTTGGTATCTTTCTAGAACTCAAAGTTAATTCAAGATTCATTCCCCCTCCTGTCGTTGCGAGCGAAGCGAAGCAATCTCATATTACAAATAAGGGTT
>CAZDIO010000061.1:0-38054 GCA_964505555.1 uncultured Bdellovibrionales bacterium | reverse complement strand
ATCTCGAACCCTCATTGGCAATATGAGATTGCTTCGCTTCGCTCGCAACGACAGGGTAATGCTTCATCAGTTTTGAATGAATTTAAATGGAGAGAGCAAGTGCAAGAGCAAGAGCAAGTCGAAGTGTAGTTGAAGCTCAAGTTAAAGTCTAAGTCTAAGTCTAAGTCTAAGAGATTGTATATCGCGGCTTAGAGAAAGAACTTATTTAATCAAGGATCTCTTTCCAATTTTTAGAAAGGTCAGCGGTGATATTTTTTTGATGGGCTTCTAGGGTTCCTCCGCCTATTTCAAGAAGCTTTGCATCTCGCCAGAGGCGCTCAACGACATACTCTCCTACATAGCCGTATCCTCCAAGAACCTGGATTGCCCGGTCGGCGATCTCTTTTCCGATTCTGGTTGCAAAGAGCTTTACCCCATCAGAGTCAAGTCGTTGGCCGGCTTGAGTGATGTTTAGCTTTCTTGCAGTTTCATAAACATACGTTCTTCCCGCCTGATACTCAGAAAAACTCTCGCCGATATGGCGTTGAATCTGACCAAACGATGAGAGCCTCTTTCCGTATGCTTGACGCTCATTGGCGTATGAAACCATTGTTTGGAGGGATCGCTTTCCAATCCCGATACTCATTGCAGCTAAGGTGAGTCTTTCAATCTCTAAATTTCTCATCATATGGATAAGTGCTTCACCTTCTTTGCCAACGAGATTTTTTTCAGGAACTTCACAGTTATCAAAACACAGCTCTGCCGTGTTTGAGGCACGCATTCCGGTTTTATCAAGGATCTTTTGGCCTACAGAAAATCCGGGGGTGTCCCGCTCTACAATAAAGGTGGAGATATTTTTTTTCTGATCACTACTTTTTCCTGTTTTTGCATAGACAAGCACACAATCACACGGTGTTTTTCCATCATCAATCGTGCCGTTTGTAATCCACATCTTTCGGCCATTGAGGATATAATTTGCACCGCGCTTCTCAGCGGTTGTTGTCATCCCTAAGACATCAGTCCCCACTCCAGGTTCTGACATCCCCATCGCCCCGACGCTTGAACCTGAACAGAGCCCTGGAAGGAGCCGCTTTTTTTGCTCCTCGCTGCCATTTACTGCAAGGTTATTTGCACAGAGCATTGCATGAGCAAGATAGGCAAGACAAAACCCAGGGTCTGACCAGGAGAGCTCCTCATGGATAATCACCGCAGAAAGGGCATCCATTTCTGAACCCCCATACGCTTCAGAAACGGTAACACCAAGAAAACCAAGCGCGCCAAGTTTTCGAAATAAGGAAAGGTTAAACTGCTCGGCGCGGTCATACTTTAGCGCCTGAGGTTCTACCTCTTTACTTACAAACTCCCGAACCGTGCGTCGAAGCATCCGATGCGATTCGGTGGGGTTAAAAAGATCAAACTGAGCTGACATTTTCATTATTTAGTGTCTCCGAGACCTATGTATCTCTGTAGTCCTGTTTTGATACAGAACGTTCTTGTTATGCCCCTCTTTAATAAAGAGAAGAGCGAAACGGAGCAACAAAAGAGGAGAGAAATCTCTATTTGCCGTGAAAGCTACTCGTGTTATGCTTGCTGCCTTTCACGCTAACCATAGTTTCTCATTAAAATGCTAGCAATTTACGCCGTAGATGGCCACACAACTTTCAGAACATTCTTCAGATAAACTCCACCGCATAGAGGAGTTACCTTCAGTTGTCATTCGCTTTGCTGGGGACTCAGGGGACGGGATCCAAGTTACCGGAATGCAGTTTACCTCTGAGTCCGCAATTGCTGGAAACGATATCGCCACACTGCCAAATTTCCCCGCAGAAATTCGCGCTCCAGCAGGAACCCTAGCGGGGGTAAGTGCTTTTCAGATTAACTTTGGAAGTCTTGAGATAAACACTCCAGGTGATGCACCTGATGTGCTTGTTGCGTTTAATCCTGCAGCGCTAAAATCAAATCTTCGTGATCTAAAACCAGGTGGGATCCTGATTATCAATGAAGATACGTTTAATGAAAAAAATCTCTCCCGCGTTGGTTACGCTGAAAATCCGGTAACCAGTGAACAATTTCAAGATACGTATCGGGTGTTTATCGTTCCGATCAGTAAGCTTACCAAAGAAACATTGAGCGATCTCGATATCTCGCAACGAGAGATTGAAAGAAGCAAAAACTTTTTTGCCTTAGGGATCATGCTGTGGATGTTTAACCGACCAAGTGAGTATACACTCCGCTGGATCGATTCAAAGTTTAGTAAAACCCCAGAGCTTATTGACGCAAACAAAAGAGCCTTACGTGCGGGAATTACGTATGCTGATGCAACAGAGATCTTTGATGTTTGCTACACAGTAAAACCTGCCACACTTCCTGCCGGAGAATATCGAAACATTAATGGCAGCACCGCCCTTGCTTACGGGCTGATCTCTGCCTCTCAAAAAAGTGGCCTCCCCCTCTACCTCGGTGCCTACCCGATTACTCCAGCAAGCGATCTCCTCCATGAACTTGCAAGACATAAACACCTTGGAGTAACCACATTTCAAGCAGAAGATGAGATCGCCGCGATCTGTTTCTCTCTAGGAGCGGCGTATGCAGGAAATATCGCCGTTACCGCTTCTAGTGGTCCTGGGTTGGCACTCAAAGCAGAAGCTCTCGGCCTTGCCGTCATGACCGAGCTTCCTTTAGTAGTCATTAACGTTCAACGAGCTGGCCCCTCAACCGGAATGCCTACAAAGACTGAACAGGCAGATCTCTTTCAAGCACTGTACGGTCGAAGTGGAGAAGCCCCTCTTTGTGTACTTGCAGCTTCAAGTCCGAGCACTGCGTTTTTTATGGCGTATGAGGCGTGTCGAATTGCAGCAAAATATATGACCCCGGTTATTCTTCTCTCTGATGGTTTTATTAGTAACACCTCTGAACCTTGGCACATTCCAAACCCAAAAGATCTTCCACCGTTTAAAGTTTCCTTTCAAACTGTTCCAAATGGAGAAAACGGTCAGTTTCTTCCCTACCTTCGAGATGAAAAAACTCTCTCCCGCCCCTGGACCACTCCGGGCACACCCGATCTGATGCACCGAATCGGTGGACTTGAGAAGGAAAACATTACGGGAAATGTTTCTTACGACTCTGATAACCATCAGTTAATGTGTGAACTCCGACGGGAGAAGATTAAACGAATCGAACAGGAGATCCCTCCACTGGTAATTGAAGGGGATGAACGTGGCGAGCTCTTAGTCGTTGGGTGGGGTGGAACCGAAGGGGCTATCAAAGAAGCAGTAAGGATCTCTCGAAGTAATGGACGAAGTGTTTCTCGAATTCACCTTTATCATCTAAATCCCCTTCCTCCAGACCTAGGAGAGGTATTGTCTAGATTTAAACAGGTGCTTGTTCCAGAAAATAACTTTGGACAGCTTTGCTCCCTGATTCGGGATCGATTTTTGGTTGATGCAAAAGGTCTTAATATCTTAAACGGCCTTCCTTTAAAGGTAAAAGATGTTGAGACAGCGATTGCTAAATTCTTTTAGGTAACAAAACAGTAAGATGAGTGCCGAACTAAAAGCTTTAACAAAAAAGGATTTTGAAACCGATCAAGAAGTGCGGTGGTGCCCAGGTTGTGGTGACTACTCTATCCTTGCCTCGGTTCAGAAGTTTCTTCCAAGCCTGGGGATCTCTCGGGAGAAGTTCGTATTTGTCTCCGGAATTGGTTGCTCAAGCCGTTTTCCCTACTACATGAATACGTATGGGTTTCACACCATTCATGGAAGAGCACCAGCGATCGCTACGGGAGTAAAGGTTTCAAATCCGGACCTCTCTGTTTGGCTCATTACCGGTGATGGTGATGCGTTAAGTATCGGGGGAAATCATTTCATTCACCTCCTTCGAAGAAACCCTGATATTAAGGTGCTTCTTTTTAATAATAGGATTTATGGACTAACAAAGGGTCAGTACTCCCCTACTTCAGAGTTTGGAAAAGTTACAAAATCCACCCCAGCCGGCTCTCCCGACCAGCCACTAAACCCCGTGCTTTTAGCACTCGGTGCTCAGGCAAGTTTTGTCGCGCGGGCAATTGATGTGGATGCAAAGCTCTTAGCTGAGGTGCTTAAAAGTAGTGTCGATCATAGAGGAACCTCTTTTATTGAGATCTATCAAAACTGTAACATCTTTAACGATGGTGCATTTTCTAATATCTCCGAGCGGGATGTTCGTGCAAACGCGCAGGTGCGTATAGAACATGGAAAGCCGCTTCTCTTTGGAGAGAAGCAAAGTAAAGGGCTTCGACTCCAAGGAAGTAGTTGGGAGATAATCGAGGTTGATCCCGCAGACCCCACATCAGCTCAGAAACTGGGAATCACTATCGCTGATATCTCTGATCCAGTTCTTGCAACCGCCCTTGCTCGATTGCCAGGACCTCCTGATTTTCCAGTTCCAGTTGGAGTGCTCTACAAAAGAGAGGGTGTTCCTGTATTTGAAGAGGTGCTTCGATCTCAAAGAGAAGCGGCACTCGTAAAATATCCACAGCAAGGCACAGCAGATGAGACACTCTCGTCTTTATTTCATTCAGGAGAGACATGGTTAGTCGAGTAGGAACTCTTGAAGAGCTTTCAGATTCAGCGCGAATCTGGATTTTTCCTCTCACTGCGCCCCTGCCAAAGGAAAAAGAAGCTCCCCTCCGTGATCAGCTTGAGAAATTCGTTTCTCAGTGGACCTCACATAAAGCTGAGGTGTCCGGTGCGTTCTCTCTTTTTAAAAACAAATTCATTATTATCGCTGCAGAGAGCGACGTCTCTGGATGTTCCATTGACTCTGTTTTTCGAGCGGTAAAAACTGCAACTTCTGCACTGAACATTGAATTAGCTGATATCAGTCAGGTGTTTTTTCAAAAAGAGGGGCGGATCGTTAATGAGTCTCGATCAGACTTTGAAAAACGTTGTCAAAATAATCAGATCGTAGACGATACGATCGTTTATGATCCGGCGATTGGAACGCTTAATGATTTTCGAAGTGGTCGTTTTGAGCTCCCCTTCTCAAAATCCTGGCATCAAGCTGCTTTTTCATTGGGAACTCTTAATTGAACACAGAGTTTCACAGAGTCACACAGAGTAAAGAGGAAAGAATAAAGAGGAAAAGATCTCTTACATTAACTCTGTGTAACCCTGTGAAACTCTGTGTTCAATTAACCAGAAGTCAGAAATCACAAAAAAATCTCTAGTTACTTAATACAGAAGTTTCCGAAACACCCACCGCAGGCGTCTGCACCGCACACTCTGCTTCAACAAGCTCTGCAAGTCTGAGCACTAAAGGGCTAAAGCGTTGATAGTGTTTTCCTTGATATACGTAATGAGCTTGACGATCTTTTCTAGAAAACAGCAGCAACCCATCGATTCGTCCTGCTGATTTTTGAATCACATCTTCAAAAATACCCGGTTCAACTTCTACCGCGACGATATCAATCTGCTCATTCTTAATCTCTCCAGTAAAGTAAAAATGAATCGTCCGCCGAAGATGCTTTTCAAGTTCATTCATCTCAAGCTCTTTTGCCTCTTCACTCTCTACTGCAAGAAGCCGTTTTCGGTTATAAGCAACAAGCCGTGTGCCTTTTATAAACACATCTTCAATTGCTTTAGCTTCTCTCGGCATTCTAAATTGAGGAACATCTCGAAAATCTGCATGAGGAATCACATCATCAAGAAGCACGGAGTGGCTCAGTTGTGCATAGTGATACGCTCGAAAGCTTCCGATAATTTTCTCTTTTGAGGGGCGAGCTTCTAGCATCTGTTGTAGTTCAGAAAAGTACTCCTCCTCAGATTCTCCTCCCCAACGAAGAAAATCATCATCAACAAAGGTTACATACCGTGCACAGGTGAGTGCCGGGATACCAAGCCGCGCAAACTCCAAACCCATTGAGCTCCAACTTGTAAGGCCTAAGTCAGCAATCTCGGCAAGATCATAACTTGATATCTCCTCTTGCGGCCAGATCACCCGACAGTGTTTATAGTTTCCGGAGAGCGCCTCTTTGAGGAGACTAAGCTGAAGAGAAACTACCGATTCTCTCTTATTTGCAGCTTCTCGGGGATGAATTCGAATGACAAGTTGTAGATCCTCACTCTCTTCAGTAAAGCGCACAAGCGCTTTTAACCACTCCACCTGTGATGCAAATGGATTTCCATCTAACACAAAGGGTTGATCAAACGCCTCTCCTAACAACTGAATAGACATCAGCTCATCAACACTACTGGGATACGCCACCATCAGCTTTCGTGACCGAGAGAGGTTCAGTTGTTCATAGAGATCGGGTTGTTCGCTCTGTCGACCTGGAGAGTAGTGCTGTACAGCTTTTCCGGCTTGCTTTGACAAGAGATCAAAAGCTATCTCTGAAAAAGTAGGAGAATCTATCGGAATATCTCGCCACCGATACCAATCACGAATCATTGATTTCTTGATTTCATTTGTAAACGCTTGCGGCAAGATAATGTAGCGACGATAATCAATACTTAGGTGCGCAGCCATCGTCGTGTTAATAAGTGGGAGCTTTCGCTTCTTTGCAACAAGTCCAGCCGCCATCCACAACGAGTAGATATTAAAAACGCAGATTCTTTTAACAGGAAGAATTTCACACATTTTATCAACTGCAAAATACGACAACAGACAGTTCTCATTATAGAGAGTCCAGATCGCTTTTTGCTCATCGCTCATTGAGTAGATCTCACCATGCTTAAGAATGAGGGTAAAATCGATTCCACAGAGTTTCCCGATCTTACTTGAGTCATGAATAAGATCCGGTGGATTTTCGAGCGCAGAAACGGCAAGCTCTCTTGCCATCTGCCTCATTTCAGGAGTGATAAACTGATTAAGCGAAACAAATGAAAGGCCATAGTGCTTAACCACCGTATCAAAGATATTTGTACATTGGGAGCAGAAGTTTGTTAACTTTGTCTTCTCGTCAATATTATATGGAGAACTCTTACTATCAACCGGCACACATCGACTAAAATCCCCTCCACAACGAACAAACAGTGTCTGATAGCCAAGTTCTTGCATCGTTTTTGCTAAGACAACCTGTCCAGCAAAATGGGGCACGATGTAGGCATCAGGAGAGAAGAATAAGATCATATCTTTATTCTTATCAAAAGGTACTTCACGAAAAACGGAGTTATCAAGTTTCATAGTCTTTAGTAACACCTCTCAAATAACGTTAAAAAACCCTTACAATGCAAAAACTCTGTTGTAGTTATCTTGAAACTCCTTCTGCACCGGAGTTTCAAAGACATTTTGTTGCTCTAAAATTTCAAGAAACTTCTCTGCGCTATCTCCACTGCCAAAGTAATCTTTGGGAGGGATGCTTTTAATTGAAACAGCTTGGCGAATGGCTTGAAGAATTGCCTCTTTATCCTCTTCGACATTTAATATCTCAGTACTTGGGGAGCGGTTTTTCTGTCTTGCTCCGATATTAATACTTGGTCTCCCATACACCTCTGCCTCACGGATTCCGGCACTTGAGTTTCCAATAATAAATTGGCAGTTTTTTAGAAGGGTCAGATACGCTTCAAAGCTAAATGATGGCAGGATTCGCCAGGTTTTTCGTTTTAAAAAAGGTTGAAGCGCTTCAATAATAATATCACTTCCTGCATCGTTGTTTGGATACATCCCCACATAGTTTAATCCAGAAGCTTCAAGAGCAGAAAGAACGGTCTTAATGTTTTGAGGAAGCGCTGCAAGTTCGGTCGTTACCGGATGGTACGTAAAGAGTGCATACTCTTTTGAAGGTAACTCATAGCGCTTCATGACACTCTCCAGGCTCGGAAGTGTCGTTGATTTCATAATATCGATATCTGGAGAGCCGATGACAAAGATGCTATCTCCTTTCTCTCCCATCTGTAAAAGACGTTTTCTAGATTCATCGTTTGCAACAAAATGGAGTTGAGTAAACTTCGTAATTGCATGTCGAATCGACTCATCAATGGTTCCACTGACCTCTCCCCCTTCAATGTGAGCCAAAAGAATATTGTTGCATGCAGAGACGATCGCGCAGGCAAGCGCCTCAATTCGATCACCATGAACTACAATTAAGTCAGGTTTAATTTCATGCACATAGTTATGAAACCCTGAAATCGTATTTGCCAAAACAAGATCCATCGGCATCTGGAGTGTTTGGTTCATGAAGGTATAGATGTTTTTAAAGTTCTGCTTTCTCACCTCATCATAGGTGTAGCCGTAGCGCTGAAGCATATGCATGCCGGTTACAAATACATGGCACTCAAATAAGGGCGAGTTTTCTACCTCAGAAATTAACGATTTAAGCTTTCCAAAGTCAGCTCGCGTGCCGGTGAGAAAAACTATTTTCTTTTTCTTTGCTAACTTTTTTGTCATGAACCCTCTATGTCATTCCACCGTACCTGAACCCCTTCTAGAATCTCTGTCTTTGCCACCTTGCCAAGGAGACTCTCATACGCCTCAGCCTTGATCTCCCCTGTTCCAGGACGTTTTACCCAGAGATTGTCTTTACTAAACCGCTCTCCCTTCTGGATCTTTCGGGTAGAGACGACGCAGGCGTAAGCAAAATCAATTACCGGCTGCTCCTCTTTAAGGATCTCTTTTCGTCCACCAAGTGCTTGAAAGATCGCTCTTGAGCCTTGAACAAGCTCCTGAAGTTGAAACGGGGTAATCGAGATCGGCACATCAGGACCAGGCCAGGTGGGGTCTGAGGTAAAATGCTTCTCAAGTATTCGCGCCCCAAAAGGGATCGATGCAAAACAGGTGTAATTCCCAAGGGAGTGATCGCTTAACCCAAGAACTGCCTTTGGAAACGCTCGATGAAGATCGGTGATCCCTGCCAAACGTACCTTGTCATAGGGAGTTGGATACATTGAGGTACAATGAAGAAGTGCATAATCTACTTTTGCATCTTCAAGGATTTTTACTGCTTTTTGAATACTTGGAATATCATTCATCCCCGTGCTGAGGATCACCGGCTTTTCAAAAGCAGCGATATGTTTAATTAAGGGATAGTTATTGCATTCCCCTGAACCAATCTTATAAGCACTTACCCCCAAGCGCTCTAGTTCATTTGCTGCGGCACGAGAAAATGGGGTGCAGAGATAGATAAGTCCAAGCTTCTCAGTGTATTCTTTTAGTTTCTTATGTTCCTCCGTAGAGAGCATGCATCGCTCCATGATCTCCCAGATGGACTGATCAGCGTTTCCAGGAACAACATCTTTTGCAGAGGCCACCATCTCATCTTCCATGATATGCCACTGAAACTTCACACACTCTGCCCCCGCTCGGTGGGCATCATCGATCATCTGAATTGCTTTTTTGAAACTCCCCTCATGGTTAATCCCAATTTCGGCAATAACAAATGGTGCTTCTGTTTCACCAATGATGCGCTCTCCGATTCTCATCGTTTCTTCTCCCCTTCATTGGTCTTGTTCATACGCACAAACCGTTCTGCAGTAATCAGATCCTCTTCTGTATCGATATCAACCCCCTCCTCTTCAGAGCTAATGAGAAAAGGGTATACCTTTCGAAATATCTCTCTAGCTTTGATGGCGTGACAGTCGTAGACAAACACCGTGCCGCATTCCGCATAGAGCTCTTTCATCTCCTGACGTTGTTGATCATAATCAAAGAGTGGTTTGTAGGTTCCATGAACGATCTCGCCAATTTTTGACTCAACGGCTCGAAGCGGCATCAATGAGCTATACTCTCCAACTTTTTTAGAGAAGTTTTCAATCGCTCGCTCCACTGTAGATTTTTTTCTTAGCGGAGAGGTCGGCTGGAGTAAGACTAAAAGATCAAACGCGTCGAACTCTTTTCTTGAAACGATGTCAGCAAGGAGCTCACTCATCTTTGAATCATCTTGTGCAAGGTGAGCTTCGCGATCAAGCACTTCCATCTGATGTTTTTTAGCAACCGCTTTTATCTGCGGATCGTCTGTTGAGATAATAATCTTATCTGCATGCTGAAGCGTTTGAGCGAGCTCTAGGGTATGAACAAGAAGGGGCTTTCCCAGAAACTCCACGAGATTCTTTCGAGGAATACCTTTACTTCCTCCTCGGGCGGGAATAACAACAAGCACTTTTTTTCCGTTAATACTCATCTCTTAAAAATCCTACCCTCTTTCTTACACCGACTCTTCCCAGACCGGACTTCGAAGTTCCCACTTCCCAGCAGTTTGCTTCCAAAGGTGCGGTGAGCGAAACTCCTCTATCGTCTTCCAAAACTGCTCCTCACTTATCTCAAGGTAATCAAGAAACTCCTTAAAGAACTTGTTTGGAAACTCCGTGTCAAACTTCTTTACAAGCTGCACCCCTTCTTCGCGGGTGATCTTTCCATTTCGGATCTCCTGCGCTGCGTCGTAACTTGCACGCCCAAGACCGAATTTTATCAGTGTCGTATAGTAGTGATAGGGATCGATCTTATCATCGATACTGCTATACTTTGAGTAACTGCCCTCAGTCCGTTCTGTGTTTGCCTGAAAGCCGGTGTGCTCTGCTGCGTAGTAGTAACACTCCTGAGGATCCCAACGGAGGTAATATCCAAGGTAGTGTTGTTCTACCCCAAGATCTTCTAAGACCTTTCTCTCTGCGGGAAAATACGGGTTTAGCTCGTTTAAGGAGATCCCCTCCTCTTCGGTTAATTCCTTAAGCGTCAGACCACTTAATTTTAAGGCATTTCGATCAGCGCTTGCAAAAAACTCAGAGCGCATCGTTGGTCGATCGTTATCACGAATGTTATTTCCGTATTCGGCCTGATTCTCTCCGTAGAAAACAAGTTTTACCCCATACTGCGAAGCGATCTTCGGTCCAATGCAGCGTTGACCAACAATAAAGGGTTGAAAGGGATGAAGGAGGTTTAGAAAGGCAAGTTTTGTAAGTTTGCGGTGCACCTTCCCATTTGGAGTAAACAAAATATTATCATGACCGGAGTGAATCCAACTTTGAAAATTCTTCCAACCGATCTCGGTATAGAGATGAGGAGCCCAGGTAACCGTCAGCGGGTTCATTCCGTATTTGTTTTTTAGAATATGTGAGGTAAATGCGCTGTCTTTCCCCCCACTTCCAGGAACGATACAATCATAGTTTCCATCATTACTTCGAAAGCGCTTACAAAGCTCAAGGAGTTCTCCTTCTCTTACTTTCCAATCTATGGAGGTCTCCTTTAACTCAGCAAACCGGCACGCAGAGCAGATACCCTCCTCATCAAAACAGATCGTCTGCTTGGCTTCAGCTTTTGAACTTTTAAATTCAACCGTAGAGCTTGGTCGTTGATTAGAGATAACGCACCGCTTACAGTAGCGAACCTCTGCGGGTAATCCATACTTTACTTCCACTTCGTTTGAAGAGATCATGGTCATACTCCGATCGTTTCACAATAGCTTTTTAGTAACGCCAAACCGTCCTTGCCGCTTTTTTCCGGATGAAACTGAAAACCACAAACGTTATCGTTTTCTATAGCGGCACAGAAACTCCTTCCCCCATACGTGCAGCTTGAAAGAGAGTCACTCTCGGTTTCAAGACTTGCATAATAAGAATGGCAGAAATAGTAATCCCGATTATAGCTCCCATCGCCAAAGAGTTTGTGATCAGGGTTAAACTGAACATCATTCCATCCCACATGAGGAACCTGATAGTTTTCTTCGCCTACTTCTGGCTTTCGTAGCGGTAACACCTCGCCGGTTACGTAGTTAAGCCCATCATGCTCACCAAATTCAAAACCCTTAGTAAAAAAAAGCTGCATCCCAAGACAGATCCCAAGAAGGGGCTTTCCGGCTTTTACATGTTCATTGAGAGAACCAATTAGTGACAGTGCACGAAGTTTCTTCATCCCATCACCAAACGCACCAACTCCTGGAAAAACAACTAACTCTGCAGATTTTATCTGTTCCGGGGTAGAGAGAAACACCACTTCGTATCCAAGGTGCTGAAAAGCTTGCAACACACACTGAATGTTTCCAAGTCCGATATTTAAAACCGATACCTGCTTCATCTTACATCCTCATCGGCAACTGAGAAGCCGCGCAAGCGTCTTTCATCTTTGCTACATCGGTGATGCCGTAATGAAAGGCAGAAGCAACGGCGATAGCGTCAGGGCGAGCGTTTAGAAAACAAGAAACGGCATGTTCATTTGAACCACACCCTCCACAGGCGATAACCGGAACACTTACCGCGCGTGCTACGGATTTAACGAGTTCCTCATCAAAGCCCTTTTTTGTTCCCTCTTGATCAATCGAGGTTACAATAATCTCTCCCGCACCGAGAGAGACGGCCTCTTTTGCCCACTCAATTACATCTTTCCCAGTTGGCTCCCTTCCGCTTTCAAGATAGACCTCCCATTTGTTTGGAGAGATGCGCTTTGCTTCAATAGAGAGCACAACACATTGCGAACCAAACATCTGCGAAGCTTCCTCAATCAGTTTCGGGTTTCTTACAGCAGCGCTATTGATTGCGACCTTATCGGCTCCGGCTTTAAGAAGCATCAAGATGTCATCTATGGTTCGAACTCCACCACCAACCGTAAGCGGAACAAAGATCTGGCTTGCGGCACGATGAACAACATCAAAGAGATTATTTCTGCCGTAGAGACTTGCTACGGCATCCATGTAGAGAAGTTCATCAACTCCCTCTTCGTAATACTTCGTAGCAAGTTTACTTGGATCTCCAACAACACGAAGCCCCTCGAGGTGAATTCCTTTGATGACGTTTGGACCCTTCATGTCCAACCGGGCGATCACTCGTTTTTTCTTCAAATCACTTATCCTCAGGGTAAAATTACGTAAGAGTAACGGCAGATTATATGATGCTTCAGTGGGTTGAGGGGATCCTGGCTAAGTCATTAAAAAGCTAATAAAATCCCGTTCCTAGAAGAGCTGCCCGTGCGTTCTTATTCGTGGAAAGGAATTGATCTTTAGGCTACGATTGTTTGAAAAATAAGGTCTACTCGATGAAAAAAGTTCAATTACTCCACGTTGCTAGCTTTGTAGGAAACATTGGGGATAACGCTAACCACAACGGCACCTATAGCTTACTAAAGAGCAACCTCGCCGATGAGCTGCATTTTAACCAGGTTGAAATTCGAGATTTTTACTACAAAAAGCGCTTTTTTGATGAATCCTTCGTTGATCTCGTAAATAAACACGATATCTGCCTCATTGGTGGCGGGAATTACTTTGAACTCTGGGTTGAGAATTCAGCTACCGGAACCTCCATCGATCTTCGGCCGGAACTGCTAGCAAAGATTAAAAAACCACTTGTTTTTTACTCACTCGGTGTTGATGCCGGACAGGGGGTTAGCGAGGAACGATTAGAAAGATTCAAAAGGTTTCTTGATGAGATCTTCAAGCACCCACAGATGCGTGTTTCAATTCGAAACGATGGCTCTGCTGCGACAGTAAAAAAGTATCTGGGAGCTTCTTATCTTGAAAAGATGAGTATCGTTCCTGATGGTGGTTTTTTTGTTGAAGTAGATGACTGTAAGCACCCAGAGCTTGGTGAGAAGAAACGAAATATTGTAATTAACCTTGCTGGGGATATGCTCGAGAGAAGGTTTCCTGGAGGAAGTGGAGGAAGTAGTGGACAAAACAGTGGAGATGAGAACTCTTATTTAGATTTTTTAACAACTTTTTCTAACTCCTTGAGTGTCGTTCTTGAGAAAAATGAAGATCTCCAACTTGTATTTGTTCCCCATATCTTTCGTGATGTAAGGGTTTTTGGAGATCTCCTAGATTGCTTCTCTGATCCGATTCGGAGACAACGAATAAGTATCGCTCCCTATCTTCAAGGAGCTGGTGCTGAACGGTACCTCTTTGACACCTACCGTAAGGCAGATCTTTCACTTGGAATGCGATTTCATGCAAACGTTTGTCCGATCGGACTTGGCACACCAAGTATCGGCTTAGTTTGCTATCCGCAGGTTCACCTTCTCTACGAAGAGCTTGGGATTTTGGATCGCACTATTGATGTTAGTAAAAAGGGGTTTGAAAGCGGGCTTACCCAGCTCATCGAAACCTCCCTCAGGGAAGAGCAAGCGATACGAGAGAGGTATTCTAAAATCACTAAACAGCTTAAACAACAAGTTTGTAATTTTCATAAGCAGATCGGAGAGTTGATTGCGGGGAATTAAATTATACTAAAATCGTGTTAAAAGAAAAACCTCGCCTGTCGTTGCGAGCCGGGAGGCCCGGCCGCCGGGCGAAGCGAAGCAATCTCATATCGCAATTGAGGGTTCGAGATTGCTTCGCTTCGCTCGCAATGACAGGCTTTTTCATTCTATATGAGGCAGTATTTCGCGATGGAAGCCTTGGCTCTTATGTTAGGAATGGATCTCGACACTGTCCAAAGTTGTTGCTAGCATTACTCATATGAATAATGTTGAAAAATTAGTTCTAGATTGTGTGGATAAATATCGCGATCTGCTTCGGGTAAACTCTGAAGGGTTTGCGCAAGAATTAGATTCACTTACGATTACAAATCTAACCTACGCTGTTTCTGAGATTACCGGACTTGATTTTTTTGAACTCGTTGAAAATATCCCCTTTGACGATCTCCAAAGTGTTACCTCCTTTCAGCGCTCGGTAACGAAGCTCATTCAATCACAAACCTCTGACAGCACCTCTCCCTAATGTTTCCCTTTCGCTCAAAGATACGCTGGATTGATCTTCGAGGAAACTCCACAGTCCTTGAACCAAGTGAGTTTGAAAAACGGTGTGTTCAAGCGGCAAGTTTACTTCAGCGGATAGAAGAAAAAAAGATCTGTCTTCTTTGGGAGCCAGGAATTGATGCCTTTACGGCGTTTATTGGTTGTATCCTTGCTGGAAAAATCCCTTGTTATTACACTATTCCAAACTTCAAACTTGATAGTGGTTACTTTGAGAAACAAATTGCAGGGCTTCGTGCACAAGAGCTCTGCTTACTAAGTAGCGCCCGGTTTCAGCACTTAGGAATACCCATTTTACCGATAGCAGAGCCTTTTGAAGGAGAGCTGATAAACAAAAGTTCCGTACTTCCTGAACAACCACTTTTTATGCAGTTTAGTAGTGGAACGACAGGAATTCGAAAGAGGATCTCATACACCGCCGCTGAACTAATCTGTCACAACCTCGATTATGCCAAAGCGCTTCAGCTTGGAGATTCAGAGCGAATTATCTCCTGGCTTCCTCACTACCACGATATGGGCTTAATCGCTGCGTTTCTCCTCCCTCTTCATCTTGGGTACGATATTACGGCGATGAGCAACCTAGAATGGCTTGCAAGACCTGATCTCTTTGTTAGTGCGTGCCGAGAGTTTCAACCAACGCTTTGTTGGCAACCAAATTTTGCCTTTGATTATCTTGTCTCTCGGTGTGAAGAGGAAGATCTTTCTGCTACACGGTTTATAAGTTGTGCTGAGCCTGTTTTTGAATCAACCTGCCGTCGGTTTGAAGAGAAGTTTCATACAACCATACACGGCTGTTATGCGATGGCAGAAAACGTTTTTTCTGTAACTCAAGGGGATGACTCTGCAGAGTTTCACGGACTTCGAACGAGTGGTAAGGCGTTTGGCTCCAATGAAATAAAAATTGAGAATGAAGAGATCTGCATCCGCTCGAAGCATCTCTTCTCTTCGTATGATACAGGAGAAAATAACCAGATAGTTAATGAGTGGTATCATACGGGAGATTCAGGAGTGGTTCAGGATGGAAGACTTTTTGTCATGGGACGAGTTGATGACATGTTCAAAAGTCGGGGGAATAAAATCATCCCCGAAATAATTGAACAATCAGCAACCGCTATTTCTGGTGTCAAACCGGGACGAGTTGCTTGTGTGGCGATTCCTGGAAAAAAAGAGGGGGAGCTAACTTCGTGCGTTCTCTATGAAGGAGAGCTTGAGGAGTTTGAGCTTTTAAAAAACCTTCGTCAGCTTGGTATTGAGAGATGTGTTCAAGTTCCAAATGGTTGGCTGATAAAATCCTCTTCAGGAAAGATCTCAAGAAAAAGCTCTCGACAAAAATTTCTCGATGAGCGTTTGTCATCGAACACAAAGTAGCACAGAGTAAAAAATTCTTTAAATTTAACTCTGTGTTCAATAATCATATGCTGTAATCTAATAAAACTCCCTTAACTCTAATAAATGCGTCACAGCTGTCGTTGCGGGCCTTTCTAAAAACTGGAAAGAGATCCTTGATTAAATAAGTTCTTTCTCTAAGCCACTGCTAACTGAAAGCGCCCTGCGGGCGAAGAAGGGAAGATTGAACACAGAGTTTCACAGGGTTACACAGAGTTTGAATTATTTAATTATTCCCACACTCTGTGCAACCCTGTGAAACTCTGTGTTCAATAATCATATGCTGTAATCTAATAAAACTCCCTTAGCTCTAATAAATGCGTCACAGCTGCGTTGCGAGCCAGGAGATGATTTTTCCCTCCCGCTCCTTGCGGGCCTTTCTAAAAACTGGAAAGAGGTTCTTGATTAAATAAGTTCTTTCTCTAAGCCACTGCTAACTGAAAGCGCTCTGCGGGGGAAGAAGGGAAGGTTGAACACAGAGTTTCACAGGATTACACAGAGTTTAATTATTTAATTATTCCCACACTCTGTGAAACCCTGTGAAACTCTGTGTTCAATTTTAAATGGACTTACGTCTCAACACTCCAACCAGCTTTTTCAAGAATCTGCCGGTATTTACCAAATTGCTCACTAAACCCAGAATAACCACGCATCAGTATGCGCGCAGGTGGACGTTCCTGACATTCTAGAGAGGTAACAAGATCACCAAGCATATCCTCCAATATCTGCGAGGAAAACTTATTGAAGCTGACATCAACGTATCGTAAGGAGAAGATGTTAAATGCGCCTTTTGTGTAGCCATCTAAATTATTTGTTTCGCAATCAAAAACCTGAAGAGCAGTTCCAACAAGGGTAGGCACGACTCCTGACAAAGCGTTTCGTGAACATCGAAATTCATTTAGAATCGAGCACGCACGGAGCTCAGGAAGCATACCAGTGAGATTATTACTACTACAATCAAAAATAGTAAGTGTTTCATTCATCTCAAGTTCAGGAATCTTTCCGCTCAGCACGTTGTGACTACAAAGAAATTCACTTAACTGCAAGCACCCTCGTAATTCTGGGAGCTCTCCTGTAAGGCGATTATGACTACAATTAAATTTTGTAAGATTTATCAGATCACTTAACGATGGAATCTCACCGGTGAGTTGGTTGTAATGGCAATGAAAAACCGCTAGTTTTTGCAGCCCCCTCAGTGATGGAATTTCTCCATTAAGAAGATTGTTATGACACTCAAACCAGACGAGTTCTTTACTTTTTTCTAAACTCGGTATCTGACCGGTAAGGCGATTATTGTAGCAGAGAAAGAACCGGAGAGATGGAACCTCAGTAAGCTCTGGAATAGAGTCTTCTATCTCGTTGTAGTGCAGGTAAACAGTTTCAAGTTTTGGCAACTGCGAAAGAGAAGGGATCGGTCCACGCAATTTGTTTCTCTCTCCTTCAAAAAGGATAAGATCTTTACAGTAAGAAAGTTCTGGAATTCTTCCCGTGAGGTTGTTTTGTTCAAAGTTAAAATATTGAAGCGCTGTGTTACTTTTTAGCTCCGGTAATGCGCCACTGAGGTTATTTCTTGCACATGAAAAACGGCGAAGTTTTTTATTTATCTCAAGCGCTGGAAGCTCCCCTGAGAGTTCATTTCCCGAACAATCAAAGATCTCCAGATCTGGATTAGAATTGAGACTAGGAATCGAACCTGTTAATCGATTGTACAGACAATGAAACTCTCGTAACTTCGTTTTCAAAGAGAGATCTGGAATTGTTCCTTCAAGCTCTCGAAGTCCCTCAACTATCAAAATATCATCGGTAAACCCCTGAAAAAGGGAGTTAAAAGTGTGTGTCTCCTCTATGGAGATAAAAGGCTCTGGCAGCACCCGTTCAGCAGTTAATGGAGAAGAGAAACTCTCCAATTCAAACTTAGGAAACGAGCGGCTAAACACATCTAAGTAGAACAGATCTCCAGATCCATACACAGGATGAATTCCATCATGAGTGAAAATTCTTCGCTGCTGAGACTTAAGGGCAGGACCAAACTCGTTTTTTAGATCTTGATAATGCTGTTGATCGTAGATTATCCTTCCTGCCTTAAACTGCTCGGCAATTTCTTTAGCCATACTCAGCGAGGGTAAGCCATAGTAATCGGCTACCCTCTCAATAGCAGTAATATCCGGGGTGCACTTCCTGTGCCGAGTCGCATGCTCAAGCACGTCTCGATTAACCACATGAACAAAGAGGATGTCGATCGTTTTATCTTTTTTCCAGGTATTTCTAACCATTTTTTCAATGGCTTTGTACGCACTCTCTGCTCCATTTGCCCCGTTAATGCCATACTCAATCAGGAGAAGATCAAACTCGTGAACAAGCACATCCTCATTCCATTTAAAACTTGCAAGCACCATGTTCTCTCCACCACGAGCAGCATGAATATGCTCCATCTCTACCTCAGGGTACTCTTTCTGAAGCCACGTAAAACTTCGCTCACGCCACCCTCGTTGCACGGTAACGCTCCCTCCAACGTAGCACACCTTTACTTTCTGACCGGAGCGAACCTTTTTAAAGAAATGCGGGAGACCGTAGCGAACTCTTAGTTCAAACAGATCCGACAGATGTGGATTTCGTGTTTGAAGAAGTGCTTCTAAGAGAGAGTTTGCATCTTGGTGCTTGGGTCGAAACAAGAGCTCCTGCTGGAGCGCAGCAATGGCGTGTTCAATCATGTTAAGTTTCGCAAGAACGATCCCCAGAAGATAGTTCAGCTCAGGGGTTTGAGGGTTGAGTTGTTGTGCCTGAGCAAGAAACTGGAGTGCTACCTCACTTTGGTTACTTTGAATGGCAATGGTAGCCTGATTGAGGAGGTTTTGAACCGGTTCCAAAGTCATTCTGTAATCCCATGGAGAAGCGTCTAAGGAGGCAGCGCAAAATACGCATCTTCTTAAGATGAATAGGTAAAATACCTGGTTTCAGCTTTTCTCCCCTGATTGTAGAGAGAATTGACGCACCTTTCCTGTTTTTCTCAGCATCTAAAATGCAAGGATTATTGCCAAAATCTCTTAGAGCAATTCTTTTACAAAAAACATGGATCATAACTCATTTACGACAACAGAAAATCTCGCCCCGAGAGGATCAAACTTGGTTGGTAACGTTACCGAGAGGTGGCGTCGACAAAAGTTCCAAACCGATATTTGCGATATCCAAGAGGGGCTTACCCTTGTTCAACAACTCTTTGATCTCGGCCGCCACTACGACGGGATTGATATCATTGAGCACCTTATCGATACAAACCCTTCTTTTGGAACAGAGCTTCTTTCTGAACTTCATAACGTCTATCAACAGTTTCCTCAGGACCGATGTACGCTCTATCAAGCACGCCACTTTAATTTCATAATCCATCCAAACGAACGGGTTTTAGATGTGGGAAGTGGAAACCATCCCTTTCCTCGGGCTACCCATTTAGTAGATCTTACGACCTCAGATCATGGATACGGTCGTGCCGGGCAGCCTTTTCAGGAACTCTCCGGTGTTCCCGTTACTGAATGTAATGTAGAGAAAATGCCTTTTTCAGATAAAGAGTTTGATTTTGTCTATTGTTCGCACGTTCTTGAGCATGTCTCCTCACCAGAGCGTGCCTGTGAAGAGTTAATGCGCGTTGGTAAACGAGGTTTTATTGAAACCCCAACCCGTGCCAAGGATATCTTCTTAAATACAGCAAAAATCAGCAATCATCTCTGGCACGTTGAAGCGGTTCAGAGCACGCTCCGATTTACACGGTATCGTGAAGGCGAAGTTGAAGGTCTAAAAAGCGATATTTTAATGTCGATGAATTGCAGCCCGCAAACACCACGTGAAAAAGCCTTTGCTGCTTTGATGCTTTTAAAATCTGAAGTGCTAAACACGATGTTTTGTTGGGAAGATCGCTTTCGGTATGAAGTGATCACCTAATGTCACTCCTTCCCAGTGACGAAAGACCTTACGGTAACGCTCCGGTATTTTCGAGTTAAGGGCGAAAGAGTGTGCCAACTTCTCCTTCTCTCTCGCCCTCATCTCCGACTCTCACTGCCACCGGGTTTCGCCACCGCCTGATAGTATTCTGGTTTGACAAACAAGCGCATCGCCCGCTTCAGTTACTCCATCGGTTGTTGCTGGCACCCATTTGATCCAGCACTCTGGTATACCGTAGCGGTCACGAGCCGTACGAAGATGTTCCTCCTTCGTAAGACCCACGCCGATATACCACACCACGATCCGGGATTGTGCAAACCCTCCACACGCTTTGGCACGTTTGCAGATCTCACCCATGGCCGTCTTGATCCTCGATGAATAGTCTGGGCCCCTGTTCTCGCCGTCGGTCATTACGGCAAGAACATGGACCGTTTCAGACGAGTCATCCTTATCAAAGCGAGTAAGCAAAGCGTATGATTCTTCGCAAACAAACTTATCAAGGTAAGTGCCCCGCCCTGTTCGATAGTGGTGTCCAAAAGGCCGTTTCTCCACTATCTCTTGTGCAGAAACAAACTCCCTACCGTCGAGCTCCGTCGCCGCCGTGTGAAAGATACGACGAGAAACACGGTTCCTTGAAAACTCCAGTTGCGCCTCTTCAAATTCGGTGCATTTTTGAATCAGGGTGGGAATGAGGCCCAGATTCCTGATTGAAGTGGATGCATCAAGGAGCATCCTTATCCAACACGCTCGTATCATTTTTCCGGGCAGAACGAGCTTTCCACCCGCCGAGATCATAGTTCCACTCATGTGACAGTCCTTTCCTAGCGTCACGAACAAAAAAAACCTCCCGAGAAACTCCATTGTCACTGGGAGGAGTTAACGAGAGGAAAGTTCTCTTCTCTCTCGTTCTCCTCCAAGATATCTATTACCAGAAGAAAATTTTGAAAGAAGCAAAACAACTCGTACCTCCATAGTATCTGGCGACAATCAGGCTATTCAAATTTTAATCGTGTATTGAGACCGTGGTGACAAGAAAAAGACAACAAACAGAATGGTCTTTCTAGAATGAACTTTCTAAAATAAGCTTCTAGAACAACGACGTGCTACAAACGGTGCTGATGCACAAGGTGAGACCACTGCGGATCAAACGGTAACGTGCTGTCTGAACAGAAGAAGTAGAGATTGTGCCTTGTCGGGTAGACTGTTTCAAAGACCTTTACATTTTTAAAGTGTGGAACAAAGAATCGGGCGAGATCTTCTTTTGATTGAAATTCATATTCATGATGCGTTAAGCTTTTTTGACCGCTCCCGAGTTTTTGCTCGCGAATAGTGTAGCCACTAAGCACTCCATGTGGTTTTAATCGTGCCTTAATCTGCGCCATAATCAGGGCGATTTCAGATTCTTTAAAATGCTCCATGGCGCCATCCCAAATAACGTTATCAAACTGACCGTGAGGAATCTCTGTGCGGATGTCGCATGTCTTATACGTAATATTTGGAGCCTGATTGTAACTTTTTGCGTGCGCGATGACAGAGGCGTCAAAATCTACAGCGATGATGTTTTGGCAACGAATGGAATAAAAATGATATGCATTAAATCCATCTCCACAGCAGAGCTCAAGTGTTTCTCCGCCTTGGGGCATCGCCAGGAGACTAAAAATTCCTCGCTCAAGCCAGAGCGGATTTCTGTGCTCATGCCACTGATAGTGCTGGTCTTCGTAGTGATCAAACCATTCAGGAACCGGAGGAACATTCCATTCGAAATCTTTCTGGATAGCATGAGCTTTTGAGACAACTTGGCGAAAAAGAAGGTTGAGTTCTTTTAGCTCATGAACGAGTGCCTCTTTTGAAACACCGTTCCTATAATTAGAAACTACCTCCTGAGCAGCTGCGCTGAGCTCCTCATGAAGGGTAGCAAGTGAGTTTTTTAAATTTTGAACGCTTTTTAGATTCATTTTTTTAAAAAATTAGGAAGAATCTCTTCTACACAACTAAGATGTATAATTTATTAAAAAGTTTCGGGTAAATAGCTTGAACTAGGTAGGGCGTAAGTATGAGAATATCTATATAGAATTCCCGCTCCTACAACCATTAGATAGGATTTTTTATTGAACCACAGAGGCGTAGAGACACAGAGAAAAAAAAGATTTTAAGGTGGGAAAAAGCAAGACTCGCTGCGCTACTAACAAGACCTGCGTTTAACAGGAATTATGTTAAGTAGCGCAAGGAGCCTTATGAGAACAAAAGCAAAAGCTGGTTATAAAACAGCTTGCTTTAGCGCCTTACTTGGAGTTAGACGCACACGTCTTTTTGCTGGAATGCGAATCGCTTCTCCAGTTGCTGGGTTTCGTCCCATCCGTGGCTTTGAATGTCTTACACGAATCTTTCCAATGCCTGGAAGTGGAACCTGATAGCCCTTCTTCAACGCGGTCTGAATCATGTTTGCAAAGCCTTCATAGACATTTTTTGCCTGGGTTTTGCTATCGAGTCCGCAGCAAGATTGCAAAGCGGTAAAAAATTCGCCCTGGCTGTACTGCGTTCCGTTCTTTGGCTTGCCGATCTTTGTCGTTTTTTTGTTGGTCGTCACAATTTTCTCTCCCACTACAGTCGTTATCTTAGGTTATTGCTTCAAGTATATCTTCATAATGCGCTTTATACTGTTTTGGCAAAGTAAAAATGACCTTGAAAAATCAGGCTTTTCTTAACTTGCCGGAACCTACAATACACTTCCCCTATCTTGTTGCAAGTGTTTTAAAGCAAAAAAGTGGCCATTTTAAAGGCATTTTTAGATGATTCCCAAAGATTAAGAGAAAACTTAGCGGTTTTTATTGGCTGATTCGATAAAGAACTCATGAAGGCTGCGCACCGCAAGCTCTGAGTATTTTTGGTTAATCGCCACACTGATCTTAATCTCTGAAGTCGTGATCATCTCAATATTAATCCCTTCACGGCCAAGGATCTCAAACATCGTTGATGCCACCCCAGCATGGGTCCTCATCCCCTCACCGACAACGGAAAGTTTGGCAACGTTTTTATCGATCTCCATTCGTGCCTCTGGCATCTCCTTTTGAAGATAAGAAGAGAGGGTCTCATACGCCTTCTGCCCATCAGCTTCAGGAACGGTCATACTGATATTTGCCTTCCCCCCAATACCCTTACTCTGAACGATCATATCAACCACAACATTTTCCTCAGCAATAATGCGAAAGATCTTTGCTAACGTCCCAGGGCTGTCTGGCAGATCACGAAGGGTTAACTTTGCCTGATCGGCACTACAAGTAATCCCTGAAACAACAGCATCTTCCATTCCCTCATATCTCTCCACAATCTCTGTTCCTCCTTCCTCAGAAAACGTTGAACGAACACTTAACGGCACCTTAAATTTTCTTGCCAGATGAACCGACCGAGTCTGAAGCACCTTTGCCCCACTGCTTGCTAGCTCAAGCATCTCCTCATAGGTTACATGACTTAATCGCTTAGCATGCTTACAAATAGAGGGGAGTGCCGAATACACACCATCTACATCAGTAAAGATAATACAGGGAACCCCGTTTAGTGCAGCTGCAAGGGCCACCGCCGTGGTGTCAGATCCCCCTCGTCCTAAGGTCGTATAACTGCCATCTTTATCAACCCCTTGAAACCCTGCAACCACTGGGACAACTCCTGTTGAGACTAACTTCTGGAGTTTCCTACCATCGATTTTATCAATAAGGGCTTGTCCATAAACAAACTCCGTTTCAATAGGCACCTGAGAAGCAAGTAATGACCGTGCTGGAATTCCCTCCCGTTCAAGCGCCATCGCCGTTAAGGCCGCAGTCACCTGTTCCCCAGAGGCAAGTAACTGATTGTACTCCCGAATATTTCGCTCTGCTCCAGAGACCTTTCTTGAGAGCTCAACAAGCCGATCGGTCTCCCCACTCATCGCCGAAACCACCACCACCACCCCCTCTCCGGTTTTTCGGATATGGGCAGAAACCCTTTTTGCAACCCCACCGATACGCTCAGAAGAGCCGACAGAGGTCCCGCCAAACTTCATTACTACTATTTTGTTCTTAATCTCTTTCATCTCTCTTTTAGTAGCTTTTAGTGCCGGTGGTATTTAGAACTTCGTTTAAACACTAAATCCTTTTGCCTGAAACAATTGATAGAGCTTTTGAAAAAGCTCTGCAGATCGTTTCTTATAAATGGCAATCTTACGAAAGTTGACACTGTCTACCTTTCTATCTTCAGAAAAATCATACTCTAGCGAAATCTCTAACGAGAGCAGATCTAGAACTGTAGAGATACGCTCCGGCCATTCTACAAACACTATCTTCTTTTCATCGCCGATACTCTCAAAGAGATCAAGCCCTCCCTCCTCGGATTTAAGCCGGTAGAGGTCCCAATGATGCAATGTAAGCTCACTTTTTGGAAGTTCATAGATATGTTCAAGAACATAACTTGGACTTGAAATCTCTCCTTTCGCTCCCAAGGCAAGAGAGATTCCCCGAATAAATTCCGTTTTTCCAGCCCCCAATGGACCCTTAAATCCAACGCAACTCCCCCCCTCAAGGAGCGTAGCAAGCAAGGCGGCAATCTGCTGCGTTTCGCTTATCGATTGTGAGGAAAGTATAAAGTGATCTCGATTCACTTCCTAAAAAACTCTTGAGAGGGCTTTTACTAGAAACTGTTTCTCGCCGGTTTGTTCTTTGATTACTTTTACAATCACTTGAGAAATTGCTTGAGAGATATCTCCAGAAACAACACCCACCCCCTCAGGGTGATCATCTTGAAGGAGCTCTCCAGCACTTCCATGAATGAAAACCCCAGCAGACGAAGCTTCAAAAGGGCTAAATCCCCGAGAAAGGAGCATTCCAATAACTCCCGAAAGAACATCGCCAGAGCCCGCAGTTGCAAGAACCGGTGTGCTCACAGGAGACACGCTGAGTTCTCCAGCTGCTGAGGAGATAACGCTTCTTCCTCCCTTGAGAATGACCGTACTCTGACAACGCTCACTCAGCGCAGTGGTGACCTCAAATCGAGCACCCTCGATCACCTCCACATCACTTTTTGTAAGCCTCGCCATCTCTCCCGGATGCGGAGTCAGCACACAATGTTTTCCAAGAAGTGCCGGGTAATTATCAATACCTGATAAGATATTTAACGCATCAGCATCAATAACGATCGGTTTTTCTAATTTTTTTGAAAACCGAAGCACCCCAACCGTTAACTTCTTTGCATTCTCACTTTGAGACAACCCCGGTCCTAAAACAATACTATCCCATCCTGAAAGAAATGTTTCTAATCTACTCTCAACAAAGCTCTCAAGATTGTTGTCTGGATAAAAATGAGCGATTACTTCACACAGTTCCGTGCTTAGTGTATTTGCCACACTTTCTGGAAGAAGGAGTGAAACAAGACCTGCTCCACTGCGAAGCGCTGTCTCTGCAGCAAGCTTCCCAGCCCCAAAATACCCAGGACTCCCACCCACCACAAGCACCTTACCGCGGCTGCCTTTATGGCAGTAAGAAGATCGTGGAAATTTCTCTTGAAAAAGAGCAGCAACCTGCTCTTCCGTAATTAATGTCCGAGAAACTTTTCCTCCTTCAAGGAGCGCTTGAGGAATGCCGATATCTGCCACAAAAACATCACCACAAGCCCTTGCTCCGGGAGATAAAATGTGTCCGATTTTTAAAGAACCAAGCGCAATCGTAACGTCAGAAAAAACACATCTCCCAACAACCTCTCCTGTCTCTCCCTGAACTCCACTTGGAATATCCACAGAAACAATCGGCACGTGGTGTTTATCCGCAAACGCATTAACAAACTCAACCAAACTCTCCTCGATATCTCTCAACTCTCCTCGAAACCCTGTTCCGTAGAGAGCATCAACAATCATCCCACATCGAAGAAAACAATGGAGAAACGTATTCGTAGCATCGAGATTTTTTAGCGGGATAATTTCTCCGCCAAATTGTTTGAATATCCGTGCATTCTCCTGAGCATCACCTTTACCTTGATCGCTTTCACCGCTGAAAATCACCTGCACCGGATACCCATAGGAGTGGAGAATTCTTGCAACAACAAAACCATCTCCTCCATTATTTCCCTTACCACAAAGAACAATCACCCCCTGTTCAAGACTTTTCGGAAACTGCGCAAGGAGAAAGGCAACGATCTCCCTTCCTGCATTCTCCATTAAAAGACGAGAAGAAAGACCCGCCTTCTCTGCGTTCTTTTCAGCAACTGCCATCTCCGCGGGGGTTAGTATCTTCATGGAGCGAGTTCTTTTTTGATCACTGCTGAGAGATTCTCTGCTACGTTCTTACAACGAACCTCATCTTCGCATTCAACCATCACCCGGGCTTTATTCTCCGTGCCTGAATACCGAAGCAATACCCGCCCTGAGCTCCCGATAGTTTTTTCCGCCATTTCAAGCGCTTTTTGTATCGGACCAACCTCAGCAAAAGGACGCTTCTCCTTCACAACGATGTTAATCAGCACCTGTGGACACTTTTTCATCATCGTTTGAAAGCTTGAGAGTGGTTTTTTTGAACGAAGCACTACCGAGAGCACTAACAGTGCGGTTAGCAATCCATCTCCTGTGGTGTTGTGATCTAAAGAGATTACATGCCCCGATTGCTCCCCTCCGAGATTGAGCTTCTTTGTAAGCATCTCAGCAAGCACGTAACGGTCACCAACACTTGAGCGGTAGAGTTTAATCCCCCGCTCTTTAAGCGCTGCTTCAAGTCCGAAATTACTCATCACCGTTCCCACTACCCCATCACCTTGAAGCACCCCTCGATTTTTAAAATCATCGGCAAGAAGAAGTAAGATCTGATCACCATCGATAATCTCACCTTTTTCATCACAGAGAATCAACCGATCCCCATCCCCATCAAAAGCAAGTCCGATATCAGCGCGGTGTTTTTTCGTTAGATCGCAGATAATTTCTGGAAACAAACTTCCGGAACGTTCGTTGATATTTTTTCCTGTCGGTCGATCCCCAGTAGTAATCACCGTGGCTCCCAATTCTGAAAAAACCATTGGTGCCACTCGGTAGGAAGCACCGTTTGCACAATCAAGAACGACTTTAAGATCATCAAACTTCGTCTCTCGCTCTAAGCAACTTTTTAAGTACACCGTATAGCGACCGATGGCATCGTCAATCCGATACGCTTTCCCGATCAGCTCCGGAGTCGCCCGCAGTTCATCAAAGTGTCCCGGCTCTAAGAGCTCCTCAATCTCTCGCTCCGTTTCATCTGCTAACTTAAAACCATCAGGACCAAAAAATTTAATGCCGTTATCTTCATACGAATTGTGTGAAGCGGAGATCATTACACCGGCATCTGCGCGCATACTTCTTGTCATAAACGCCACACCTGGAGTGGGGAGTGGCCCAACAAGAAGCACATCGACTCCCATCGACGAAATCCCTGAGGCAAGCGCAGTTTCGAGCATATATCCTGACACCCGGGTATCCTTACCGATAAGAATCCTGTGGCGTCCCTCAGAGCGGCGCATCACGTAAGCAATTGCGCGACCCAATTGGAGCACTGTCTCTGAATCCATCGGGTAGGCGTTTGCAATCCCTCTTACCCCGTCTGTGCCAAAAAGCTTTCTCATTCTTACCTTTCTTCTACTTTTCCCCTGTTGCGTTTGATCTTCCTGAGACGAGGGTTAAGGTTACCTGAGGAGGTACGGTTTTTAACATCTCAACTCCTGGTGGAAATGTACCTTTAAGCTTTATCTCATGATGGCCACTTGCAAGGTTGGTTCCATCAGCAACGAGAACGACCTCTTTTGCATTAATCGCATTGATCGCCGATTCATTCCCGGAGAGAATCACTTGAACAGATGATGGTTCAGCAGTTCCGGCAAATCCCGTAGGCGCAAGCACCTTCACCCCAACGGAAGATAACGTTCTCTCCGCCATAATCGGCTTAATAATCACCTCAACGGAAACAAAATTCACATCGAGAGTTGTAAAACGACCTCCCTTATCGATGAGGGGCACCTCAAAAAACTGATTTTTCATCATCTTCTCAATATCAACCTGCTGTGTTTCAACAGCGTTTAAGCTTTCTAGTTCACTAAAAGGTCCCCGAGCAATAATCTTCTTTGGATGAACAATAACTTCTTCAAGTTTGTGCCCATTTCCAGGGGTCCCAACTACATTTGGAACCACGGTGAGCTCCTTTCTCACTACTCTCTCAAGAAGAAGCTCTATTGAGGTTGGCTTTACCTCAACTGCCTCAACACGAGAAGGAAGGGTTAATTGCTTCTCATCTAAGAAGGCTACCCAAGAGTCGGGATTTGGAATGGGAAGATCCACAATAAATTTCGGCGAAAAACTCTCTATTTGTTTAATCTGCGTCTTTGGTCCCTGAAATTTTACCTGCGCGGTAAGTCCCGCCTCTTGAAACGGGGAGATAATCATCATGTTTTGTGAGAGATTCCTGACCACCATCGGCACCGGAAGGGTTTCGGTAACCCACTTATCTGGGCTGTTAAGATAAAGCTCCAATATCACCGCAAGAAGAAGTGAAAAAAGCTTTAAGCCAAAGTTATTTGTAAACATTCCCTTCACTTTGATATCCTACGTAGTCGCCTTCTCCTCTTCAGAGCCTTCCACCGGTTCTAAAGGCGCTTCCTCCTCTTCTACAGGCTTTCTTCGTAGACGTCTGAGTAACATCTTTCGCTGCAAATCGAGCTTGGTTCGAACTTTTCTCGAGATCGTCAAACGGTGAAGTGCGTTATAGAGAGATTTTTCATCAAGGTCTCTGGTAATCCTTCCTTCTCGAACCAAAGAGATCGTTCCTGTTTCTTCAGAAACAACAACAATGACTGCATCTGTAATCTCCGAAAGTCCGATCGCTGCTCGATGTCTCGTTCCCAGTTGACTGCTTACTGATTGACTAAAGGTAAGTGGCAAAACAGCACCGGCAACGGTGATCTTGTTTCCCTCGACAATAACTGCTCCATCATGAAGAGGAGAGGTGCGAAGAAAGATACTCACTAATAATTGATGGCTCACCGTGGCATTAATTGCAATCGCATGTTCAGCATAATCCTCTAAGCCGATCCCTCGCTTAAGAACGATCAACGCTCCAAGACGACGAAGTGAAAGATCTGAAGCCGCTTTAGCTATTTCTCTAATTCCCTGATCCGTTTCTGATCCCAGATTCATTCCCCTTCCCGGCCCAAGACCTACTTTGATTAACGCTCGACGAAGATCATCTTGAAAGAGAACGACAATTACGAGAATGACTGAGCCCAGAAAATTATCAAGAAGCCAGTGTAACGTTACGAGACTCAGCTCTCGAGAAACAAAATACACCACCACGAGCACTCCTAACCCCGCAAGCATCGGTAATGCCCGAGTGCCTTTGACCATCAACAATGTTCGATAAATAAGGAGAGAGACTAGAAGGATATCTAGGAAAACATTAACAGACGGCCAACTAAACCAGGTCCATAGGTTCATACGTTCGCATTTGCTTCCTTCGACGAAGTCGCAGGCCGACCACCAAGAGCTCCGTTAACCATAGCGTTTACCTGATCTGCATCAAGAGTTTCTTTCTCAAGAAGTGCCGAAGCGAGAGCATCTAAGAGCGCTCGATGCTTCGAGAGCATGGTACGCGCACGGGTAAGTTGAGAGTCGACAATTTTTCGCACTTCATCATCAATTAAATCAGCTGTTTTTTCAGAGTATTCTCGAACATGTCCAAAATCTCGCCCCAAAAACACCGCATCGTCTCGTTTCCCATAATTAAGTGGACCAAGTGTGCTACTCATCCCCCATTCACACACCATTCGTCTGGCGATGTTTGTAGCATGCATGATGTCAGAGCTTGCTCCTGTCGTAATCTCCTCAAAAACAAGCTCCTCAGCGACCCGACCACCAAAAGCGATACAGATTCGATCGTGCCAATACTCCTTCGTGTAGTTATGTCGATCATCTTGGGGAAGTTGTTGCATCAGTCCCAAGGCGACTCCTCTGGGCACAATGGTTACCTTATGTACCGGATCGGCTCCTGGAATAAGCTTTGCGACAATGGCGTGTCCTGCCTCGTGATACGCACTGACTTTTCGTTCATGATCTGTCAACACCAGTGACTTACGCTCAACCCCCATAATGATCTTATCTTTTGCATATTCAAAGTGCTCCATCGCCACCTTGTCCCCTTCTCTCATCGCCGCATAGAGCGCCGCTTCATTGACAAGGTTTGCAAGGTCCGCACCAGAAAACCCCGGGGTTCCACGAGCAATGGTTTGAAGTGAAACATCGGGAGAAAGTGGAATCTTTTTTGTATGTACTTTTAACACCCCTTCTCGACCCCGAATATCAGGAAGTGGCACAATCACGGTGCGATCAAATCGTCCCGGACGAAGAAGCGCTGGATCGAGCACATCGGGACGGTTTGTTGCCGCAACCAGGATGACTCCCTCGTTTGCTTCAAAACCATCCATCTCTACAAGCAGCTGGTTTAAGGTCTGTTCACGCTCATCGTGACCACCCCCAAGACCCGCTCCGCGGTGTCTTCCCACAGCATCAATCTCATCAATAAAAACTATACAAGGGGCGTTTTTCTTTGCACGAAGGAAAAGATCTCGAACACGAGAAGCACCAACCCCAACAAACATCTCCACAAAATCGGAACCCGAAATACTAAAGAACGGCACCCCGGCCTCTCCAGCGATGGCTCGAGCAAGGAGGGTCTTTCCTGTTCCAGGACTTCCCGCAAGAAGCACCCCTTTAGGAATCCTTCCACCAAGTTTTGTAAATTTCTTTGGATCTTTTAAAAACTGAACGATCGCTTCAAGTTCATTTTTTGATTCATCAATTCCAGCCACATCTTCAAAGGTCACCTTCGAAGGTCCCTCTTCCATGAGACGCGCCCTGCTTTTTCCAAAACTTAACGCTTTTCCTCCACCGATCTGCACTTGGCGCATGAAGAAGATCCACACACCGATCAGCAGTAACATTGGAAACCAGTGTGCTAAGAGGAGGAAGTTCCAGGTGTCATCTTCCTTTGCTTCAACATCGATCTTCACCCCTGCTTTTCGAAGTTCAGGTAAAAGTTGTTCATCCGCTGCGGGGTAACGGGTTATAAACTGGTTTGGATCACTTGGACTTGGTTCATGTTTAAAAGTGCCGCGAATATCTCGTTCACGAATAAGCACCTCACTTACTCTTCCCTCACCTACTGCTTGAAAGAATTCGGAGTAAGGGATCTCTTTTGGTTGATGGGTGGGACCTTGAATAATACTGTAGACCGCCATCATTCCGATGATGATAAAGAGCCATATTATTGCCTGACGTGAAATCTGACCCACTCTGTCCTTGTCTATCTCTCTGCTATTACTATTATAACGTGCACCTAGTATAATCTGACTATAATAAGTGGTTGTTAATTTCTACCTATTGCTCATCTATTTCTTCATAGAATTACGATATACAGATTGCCCAAATACGAATGGCATAAACTTCGACCGTAATCCAGAGACATGTCGTTTAGATACATACTTTCAAATTAGCATTCACAATATAACGTACCTTAGTTATAAATAGTCTGTTTAGACGAGGAAATTGCTTAATCCACCTAATTAACCTAAAAATTAAAGGTGTTGTTCTTCGTAGCTTAACTCAAGAATCTCCCTACTCTCCCCAGTAACGAGCGCCGCCCCGGAGCGAAAAATACCTGGCACCCAAATTATCTCCCCATTCCATTCAACAAGGGGAACTCTATTGCGGAGAGGTTCCCAAATGCGCTTCTCTTGGAAGATTTTTTTTAATTTTCTTGTCCCAACATTCCTTACACTGATTCTATCCCCCGCTTTTCTCTCCCTAATTTTCAATACCCCTGGAGAGAGCGTTCCAAAATCAAAATAGGCAAGTGTCTGATCTTTCTTTATCTCTTCAACCCTAAATTCCGTCCTTTCAACAATTCGCGAACGAATCGTGCCGGTTACCCCATTTGGATACTCACGGCTCACCACTCCGGGAACTTCAAGTATCTCTTCAATTGTTTCCAAAAAGCGATCGAGAAACTCCTCCTGCCTCGCAAAATGAAGTATCTTTTCCTGATCAACATAAAAAACGATCCCACCTCCTACATCTCCCCTTTGGACTCCCTGTGAAAGGACCGTAGCAATCGCCGCAAAACGTTCATACCCGATAGCATTCACCTCAGGGCCAATCTCGTCAATGCAGAGCTCTCGTAATACTCGCCATCGTAACGCCGAGGGAAGAGCTTGTAAATATGGGACTGAAACCCTTCCGGCCTCCACAATCTTCTCTTGGGCGATACCCCACAAAAAACAATCGTCCTCTGCCAGTCGCTCACCGATTCTTTCAAGTGTTGAGAGAATATCTTCGTTAAACTTCGCCTCTACGTAGGGAAGAAGCTCGTGACGAACTCGATTTCTCGTGCGCAAACAATCAGCATTTGATGCGTCGCTCACATATTGCAAATTCTTTCTTGTCGCGTAATGAACGATCTCTTTTCGTGAGTGCATGAGCAGTGGTCGAAGGAGTTTTTCACTTCGTTGGAAGAAATGGACCCGATGGGTTCGAAGCGCCATTCGCCCAGAAAGAAAACTCATCAAAATCGTCTCCGCCTGATCGTTTACATGATGCGCGGTAACAATAAGATCTCCTTTTCTTTCAGATAGCAAAGAGGAAAAAAATCGGTAGCGAACCTCTCGTCCCCATGCTTCGATATTTGCTCCTTGTTCTGGAGGATGAGCCGTGAAAAAGGCACTCTCTTGCTGGTAATGCAAGGCAAGATCTCTTACAAACTTCTCCTCCTCATCGCTTTCAGCACGAAGTTTGTGGTTTACATGAGCAATGATCAACTCAAGTTCCAGTTCCTTGGAAAGAGAAACGAGGAGATGCAGTAAGGTGTGCGAATCGATCCCTCCGGAGACACCAACAATGAGCCGCAGAGAGCTCTTTGTAAGTTCCTCCTTAACCATGAGCAGGGTCTTATAAATACTTCCTGAAAGTAGCGTATGATCTTTTTCTGCCATCAACGCAGCTTAACATTTACCATCCATTTGCTCAAAACAGAGCAGAGCAAATTCTGAGTATCGATTTTTGGCTAAGAACCTCTAACAAAATGAACAGTCCCTTCCTGTCGTTGCGAGCGAAGTGAAGCAATCTCATATTACCAATGAGGGTTCGAGATTGTTTCGCTTCGCTCGCAACGACAGGGGGTTTCATTGTGTTAGAAGCTCTTAGAGCTTCTAAGCTTGTCCTTCATTGGCGTCAATTTACTGCGGGATCCGATCCCCGTTTTGCCCCCACCGTCCAGCTCTTGGTGGAATATTAAAGTAAGGATTAATATACCAAACTCCCGAAGCCCGACGCCACACAACGTAATCACTCTTTCCATCACCATTGCGATCTATTCCAGAAACTGGCACATCTCCTGCCATTCCCCACTGCACGGAGCGAGAGGTCGTGACGTTTGGACCATTGATGAAACGAATATGCCAGGTTCCAGTGGAGGGACGCCATACACCGAGATCGGCCCTTCCATCCCCGTCATAATCAGCAGGAACTGGAATATCACCACTCGCAATTCCCCACTTTACTGAGCTTACGGTCTTAGCGATCATTCCTGAAACATATCCTGAGTACATGACATGCCACTTTCCATCACCCGTGCCGTTATTCCATCTCCATATTGCAAGATCAGTCTTTCCATCCCCATCGTAATCAAGTGGAACGGGTTTATCTCCTGCGGCACCCCATACACGAGTTTCGTAAGCACCGGAGCTATACAGTATCAACCAAGCGCCGGCACGAAAGACAGCGATCTCATCGGTGTTGTTTCCATTGTAATCACCAACAGCAAGCTGATCGCCGTTCTTTCCCCAGATCTTCTCGATGATCGTATTGGTACTTGATTGCAGAATATACCAGTGAAATCTCCCACTGGAATCTGGGCGAACCGAAGCGATGTCGGTAATATTATCGCCATCAAAATCCCCTTCAACTGGAGTGTCCGTACTCCCCCAGCTACGCTGGATGGCTGCTGAAGCAGTGCGATGCACTAAGAATGTCCCTCTTGTTCCTGGACGAAATACCGCAAGGTCACTCTTTCCATCTCCATCATAGTCATACGCGGGAGGGGCTCTTCGTGGTTGAATAGCAGGAGTTCCTACAAGCATCGGAACGGTAGAAACTGCTTTCACCGTGTGCACTCCATCACTGACATCAACTCGCACGTAGTAGCGAAAACCACTCGGCACCGAGGAGGTGTCCCACACGTAAGTGTTCACTCCTTTTTTTAAATTAGAAACATTTTCAATTAATGTTGGACTGCTCCCATTGCTATTTTTGGAGTAGTAGATGCTTGCAGAAAAATCCGTATCGTCTGGGTCGCCAATCGTCCAGGAGAGTGTGAAGCTGTTATTTTTTGCCCTTGGCTCAGAAAGCACTTTCACATCATCGATCCAGGTACGAAGATAAGTATTTCTTGTGTTTTCATTGGGATCGATACGCATTTTTGTAAAACTCGAATTTTGAAGATACGGCGTTCCGTTTTCTAATGTCTTACTGCTGTCTCCCCAGAGATCAATAACGTAGGTGTGAAATCCTTCATAGAGGATATGATCTTTAAATGTCGATCCCACTAAGACATTATCATTCCAAAAAACTGGCCTTGATACCCAACCATCACGCACCCCATCATTGAGGCTGGCATAATTGGTTGCATCAAGCGCCATCCGATACACCAGATAGCGGTGACGAGATGTCTGAATGGGGTTACTGAGGCTAACATTTAAGTGAACTTGAACATCACTTTCTGCGTTCCCGTATGCAGGAGGGTTTGCATCAATTTGAAATGAACCATTGACAAATCTTGGATTACTAAACTGCCGCCACCGATCGGACCAAAGAGCACCATTTAAGTTCGGCACATCACTGGCACTGCTCATGTCAGCGGGATTTCCATTTTGTGTAAAGTAGTCATCTCCAGATATTGCAGAAGGTGAAGTAATTGATACCGAAGGAGCTCCACCGATCGTCAGTGCGGGGGAGTATCCACTTTGTGCTTCAGGAGTGTGATTGGGAGAGATTTGCGATGTAAGATAGAAATAATATACTCCAGGTGGCAGAGTCGATGTGGGGAAGGTATATGTTTCTGGATCGCCGTTTCCCGGGGCTCTTGTAAACCGCGCCAATGGCGAGCCATTGTATCCACTTCCGTCCGTATCCACCCACAAGGTCACAACATTATGGGCATAGAGATCTTGTGAATTCCAACTAATTTTTAACTGTGGGGCTGAGGTGGGATCAGTTAATCGTAACCAATCCATCTGAACTTTTGTTCCCGCGGCACTAAACGCAGCGGGGCTTATCCGAAGCGCTGATACCTGACCTCCCCAAGAGCCCTTCACCTGCTCAAAAAAGCCGGCAAGGTTATTCATATCAATTGAGTACACGGTATAGCCACTATGCTCGTAGCCCACTCCCATGTGATAGGTTCCATCAAATCGAGCTCCATACTGTTTCCCATCAGGCCAACGCGAGTCATTGGGTCCAGCAGGCCGACCCTTCCAATACACGGCAAGAACATCTCGCGCGGTATGATTCATTCGAAAAGAAAGTCGGGTATATCTCTCAGCGTTAATCGGATTTCGATAGCCGTGTCGGGGAATGGTTTTATCGCCAGGAAGAGGCTCTGCTTCTAAGGTTGTACCAAATCCACCAAAGAGAGGAAAAAAGTAACCTCCGGAGACTCGATTTGTTGCACTCCAAATCCCATTTGAAACTCCGATACTACTTCCAGTGTAGTTCTCCTCCCACTGAGAATCTCTTCGCTCATCTCCGTTAAAAGCATTTCCAAGGATATACTTAAAATAATCTGTCCCCTCATTAACTGTTACTGAGGAGTAAGCTCCAGGAGTATCGGTTGTGGTTCGAAATTCAGTAATTGAAATAGACTGTGCCGAAACTTCTGAAGATGAAGCTAGACAGATCAACAGGAATAAGACTACTCGCCTGATCATTAAAAACCCCTACTTCGAAACCTTCGTAAAAAAACTGATCTCAACCCCACCTATATTATAGCTCACTTACGAAGCTATAACTGACTCGATAACCGGGAAATCCTCAAAAATAAATAGCTAGTTATTTGTAAGTTTTCGGTATTTTGATGCCAAACGTTTAGAAAAGTAAGCGGTATAAATCAGGGTTTTTCATACCCCTCCTCAAAAAACCCCATAAAATGTGATACTTACCGACCTTCTAAGATGAGGTGTTTTTGCTCACAATAAGGAACTTAAACTGGAATGAACCGCTTCCTACTTATAGAAACATCACAAATAGGTCGATGTGCTGTATTGAAGAGGTCGGCTCTCCCCGGGGTTTGAAGACGCTACCTTAATCGGCTATTGGGGTTAAATAAACTTAGTACAAAGGTTTGAGGTTGAGTAGTTGTCGATGAGAGTAAAATTTAGACATATATTTCTCCCCCTTCTAGGCTTTGCCATTATCAGCGCAGATCTCACTGTGAGCGCCACTGTAGTTGAACAGACATTCAAAGCACGAGTGAAGATGGCACTTTGCCCTGAATATAAATTAGGGGGAGTTCAGATCAGGATCCAATATCGAATTGGAAATACGGGGGTAACAAAAACCGCCTCTGTTTTTGCTCAAAGTATAAACACCTCTGCCAATACTGGCCGCTTTGATATACTCCTTCCCACGGGGTATGGAACAACACCACTTCAGATCTTTGCACAATGCATCAATACTCGTGGCTCAAGTGCACCATCAAATGTGAAGTCCATCTCTAACTGCAATGCACTGAGCGTCCTTGATACGGATGGAGATGGCATCAGAAACAACGTTGAAGACCGAAATTGTAGTAATGGTTTTGATACCGCCGATTTAAGTAACCCCGATCATTTTGATAGCGATGGTGATGGTATCCGCGATTATACAGAAACCCTCAGTGGGACAAATCCTATTCATGCTGGAAGTAGTCCCCGACCATTTATCTTCTCAGGAGCCCCCTTTGATCCCGATGGTGATGGAACATCAAATCCGGTTGTCTGGAGAGTTTCTCAGGGAAGATGGTATATTAAAGACTTTGGCAGCGTAAATAACCATCTTTCATTTCCGTGGGGAGTTCCGGGAGATGTCCCCATTGTCTACGATCCCCAAGGGGCAAACTCAAACGTTGGGGTGGTAAGACGACTCAATGGATATTCGGTGTGGTATTTACGTGGCTTAGGGTTTAAAAAATCTGATGGAAAGAGAGTAACTTCATTTCCATTTGGACTTGCCAATGACACACTCATTCTTGGTCCCTGGGAGAGACGAGGAGTTACTAATCCTGCCGTTGCCCGGCTGAGTAATAATGCCTGGCACTTCTATATTTACCTCTCAAACGGAACGTATCGTCATGTCGTGTGGGGAATAAACAATGATGTCCCAAAAGTTCAAGACTATGATGGTGATGGTTTGTTTGATATCGCGGTCTATCGCTCCTCGACAAGAAAGTTCTACATTATTTTATCGTCAAACAATCAGGTGAAAGAATACTCCTTTGGAAAACCAACTTCAGATTACACCTTTCGCGGTGATATCACGGGCGATGGAGTTGATGATATTACCTTTTGGGAACCCTCTAATGGTCTTTTTACCTCGATGCTAAGCGATCAGGGGTTTAATCAAGTACAAACAGATCTGAAAAACTCTCTTTTCTATAACAAATTTTCACTTGGAAAGTATAACGTTCATCTTCCTCTTTCCTGGAATTATCGAAATGGGAAAGTTCTCTACACCGTGATCGACCATCAACGGGGTATGCGCTACTACAAGGACGACAACAACGGCAATAACGTAAAACACGGTGTGCAGTGGGGATTGCCTGGGGATGCTCAGGGGTAGAGCCCCACCCCATCCTCTTATTCATCTTCCTCTTCAATCCTCCCTGTCACTGCGACCTTATTCAAAAGGGAACGCCCCTCCTGTCGTTGCGAGCGTAGCGAAGCAATCTCGAATCCTTGATGGCGATAAGAGATTGCCGCGCTTCGCTCGCAACGACAGGAGGGGCGTTCCCTTTGTAGGGGATTCAACGTTGTCTGTTTTGAGGAGGAATAAG
>CAZDIO010000060.1:0-6120 GCA_964505555.1 uncultured Bdellovibrionales bacterium | reverse complement strand
TAAAGAAAACACCGGAGCTAGTAGCGATTCATAAAAAACTCCTTACGGTCAGGACAGAACGACAAAGACCCCACCGAGATGATAAAATCCTCACCTCCTGGAATGGATTGATGATCGCTGCAATGGCCTTTGGATATCAGGTTCTGGGAGAGCCTCACTTTCTTGAAGCAGCAAAAAAGAGTGCGTTGTTTATTGAAAAAAACCTCTCCAGAGACGGCAAGCTCCTTAGACGATTTCGAGACAGCGACGCAAGATTTGAAGGAACACTCGAAGACTACGCATATCTCATTGATGGCTTACTCCTTCTCTACCAATCAGACTTCAACCCCAAGTGGCTTTCCTGGGCAGAGCGGTTACAAGACAAACAAGATGAACTCTTTTGGGATCAAGGCTATTTTTTCAGCGAGAAAGACAACAAACTCATTCTCATTCGAAAAAAAGAGTTCCACGACAGCGCGATCCCTTCCGCAAACGCCTTCTCAGCCCTAAACCTCCTTCGCTTATATGATTTAACATTTAAACAAACCTATAAAGAACAAGCAGAAGAGATCTTTCGCCAAATCTCATCATCCCTTACTCGCTACCCAACAGCCTTCGGTGGAAGCCTAATCGCTCTAGATTACTATCTCGATAATCACAAAGAGATCGTTATTGTTGGCGATATAAATTCACCAGAAGCTCAAGCAATGAAAAAATTCTGCTTCGAATCATTTCTCCCAAACAAAGTACTCTCTATAGGCTCCCCTGCAAGCATTAATGATAACTCTGCCCTCCCCTCGTTTCGGGGCAAGGAAATGGTGCACAATAAAACAACGATTTTTGTTTGTGAAAATCAAAAATGTACGCTTCCTACCAATGATCTTTTAAAGGCAAAGGAATTGGCAGAATCAATGAAACGTTACCCCTTATAGCTTATTCAATCATCAAAAAAACAAAACGCGTTTTCCAGAAGATATCGTATTTCGACTTTCAGTTACTGAGCTAAAAGAACTGGTCGCAAAGTGCGGGCAGTTCAATAATTCTAAGTAATTACAACGACCTCCATGGGCTCTTACTGAATACGGATTGATTATGGCCGCAACTGGTTTATTGAGGTTATCTTTTTAAACAAACCGATCATAACCCTAACAGGACGATATACAGATACGGTTAAATAGAGAGGTTTAAATGGTTAAAATACTTCAGTTGATCGTTTTAAGCTTGGTAATTTCATCTACAGTCCCTACAGAAAGCTATGCTCTCAGTGGCGTAGGCTCAACTTATAGGAAAATCTATGACTTTTATGTCGCGGAGTGTCACGCACATGCAGAGTTATGTTTGATGGGCCACAAAGATTCTTGTGATACTTGGACAAGCGCCCAATGTTACAACGTATAAAAAGAACAGCCTGATTTTACTGGCTGTTAAATACGTGCTCCCCCAGAGGAGGCAGTGTTGCTATAACACGTTCCCTCCCCACGCATCTCCTAAGTTGTAGCCATTGGGATTTTAGTGAGCGATCTTGGCCAAGAAGCTGTATCCGCTATAACAAGTTTTCTAACCCACGCCACATTCACACTTACCATTGGCGGAAACTTTTTTGTAAAATCAACGATTATAAAGATGCGAAGATTTTTCTGATCTAGCATTTCTAAACAAATTTCTATGGGGGAAGACTATGAAGTCCAAAGAATTATCTACCTCACTAGAGGATGTTCAAAGCCTTATTTATGAAGTGCGTGGTAAACGGATAATCATTGATTCCGATTTAGCACATTTATATGGAACAACTACTAAAAGATTGAACGAACAGGTTAAACGTAACAAAACGCGTTTTCCAGAAGATTTCATGTTTCGACTTTCAGTTTCTGAATTAAAGGAACTGGTCGCAAATTGCGACCAGTTCAATGATTTCAAGCATTTAGGACAGCCTCCACGGGCTTTTACTGAATATGGCGTAATTATGGCTGCAAATGTTTTAAACAGTCAGAAAGCAATAGAAATGAGTCTTTTTGTAGTTCGAGCTTTTGTTCGCATGCGAGAACTCGCCGGTGTCCATAAAGATCTCATACACAAACTCAATGCACTTGAGCGAAAATATGATTCTCAATTTGCCACTGTCTTTGATGCAATTCGGGCTCTCATGACACCACCATCACCGAAACGAAAACAAATTGGATTTTAATTGGGGTCTTCTACAAAAGCTCGGGCTCAATGATTTCAAAAAGCTTTTCAAACTTCAAAAACCCCGCTTCCGCATTAAAATGCCCACAACCAGGAATAAACTGAAGCTCCACTCCCAACTTCTTAGAAAGCTCTGTTCCATTTTCTAGTGAAACATACGGATCATCATCCGAATGAAACACCACAAACCGCTTAGCGTTCTTACGAATTTTCTCCCACAAAAAAGGGTGCCCAACAAAGATCTGATCTGACTCCCAATTCTTTACTCTCCCCACTCCAACCGGAGTCCCAACAAGAAATGCCCCGCGTATCGAAAGATCCAAACTCTCAAGCACCCTCAACGCAAAAACCCCGCCCAAACTATGCCCGATGAGCAAACTATCCTTCGACACCAAATCCCGATACTCCTCAAACACCTCAAACCACCCCTCCAACGTCTGCCCCCCCGGCGTAGGAAACTGCGGCACAAACACCTTCACCCCCTCCTTCTCCAACTCCCCTCTCAACCAAGGAAACCAATTCTCCCCCGGATACCCCTCAGTCCCATGAAAAATAAACGCCGTCTGCATAAACCCATTCTCTCTTAAACGTCCCAACGCGTTTCCCCAACGCGTTCCCTTCTTCCCCACCGCCCCTCCCACCAGGCAGCCATTGGGATTTTAGTGAGCGAGGTTGAGACAAAAATCGGTGAACGGAAATTTGAGGAGCGGAGCGTGCTACTGCACGTGAGCACCGGAAAATCTTCCGTTCATCGATTTTTGGCCAAGATCGCTCACTAAAATCCCAATGGCGGAGAGGGAGGGATTCGAACCCTCGTTACGGTTTCCCGTAAACACGCTTTCCAAGCGGGCGCCATCAACCACTCGGCCACCTCTCCGAACATGCAAATCACACTTCGTTTACCCGTTTAGAAACTTTCTCGCAACTTTGGCCAACAAGCACAGGTCGTAAGCTCTTATAAACAATATAAATCTATTCTCTATCATCAAGATTTGTTAAACTATTATCAGGTAAATAAGTTTCTTAAATCTATGACAGATCCCTTTTTTGAAGTTATTGATGCGTTGAACCGCTCTGGAACTCGGTATGTAATTGTTGGTGGTTTTGCAAGCGTGCTTCATGGCAACAACCGCTTAACTGCTGACCTTGATGTGATTCTCGATCTCAGCGAGCGTTCAACAAAACTTGCTATTGAAGCACTCCTTCATATTGGTTTGAAAACTCGGCTTCCAGTTGATCCACTTGATTTTTCTGACCCGATAAAAAGAGCAGCATGGATGAAAGAAAAAGGAGCGGTTGTTTTTTCACTTTCGGATCCCCGTCGTCCAACATTTGCTGTTGATCTGTTTCTGAACTCTCCTATTGAGTTTGAGGAGCTGTATCAGGCTTCAATCGTCATGCCCCTAAAAAACATATCCGCCCGAATCTGTTCTCTCGATCATCTTATTGCTATGAAAAAAGCTGCCGGAAGAAAACAAGACATCCTTGATGTAGAAGCGTTGATGATTCTCAAAGAGAAGAAAAAAACATGACTGATGATTTTCGTTTTCCAAATTGGGAAGAGACTAAAATAGCACAGCTTCTTGAGTTTGCCAGCGCTTCGGTGGAGGAACGTTATAATTGGCTAGTTCAAACATTTCTCCTTCTCGAACCTTATCTTCCTACTCATGACACGAAACAAGAAGATCGTCTTAAATAAACGTTCAAGGATTTAAGCGCTTTCCAACTTCTCCCCCCGTCGTTTCGAAAAGAACTCCTTTAATAACTCAGCCGACTTATCCGCAAGAAGTTCTGGGAAAACCTCAAGATGATGAGGAAATTTTGGGTATGCTGAAAGATCAAAAAGAGACCCCACCGCCCCAAGCCGTGGATCATACGCCCCAAAGTAAAGCTTCTTAACCCGCGCAAGCACCATCGCCCCAATACACATCGTACAAGGCTCAAGGGTTACAAATAGCGATGCTTCGCTCAGCCGCCAATTTCCAATTTTTTCACTCCCCCGCCGAATGGCAAGTATCTCCGCATGAGCCGAAGCATCACAAAGTCTTTCGGTCTCATTATGCGCCAAAGAAATAACCTCATCTCCTAAAACCAAAACAGCCCCAACCGGCACCTCTCCCGCACCCGCAGCACGCCGCGCCTCGACCAATGCCTGCTCCATGTAAAAATTGGGGGTCATATGTAATTGTTTTATGAATTCTTATTACATAAACGTTAGCAGATAGGCTGCAAATATTTATATTAAGATGAAAGTGATCTTAAAAATAACGAGTAACCAAACACGGAGATTTCCGGGGAGTTGCTAACAGCCTCCCCGGCGCTCCTTTTCAAATTCTAGTTCAAGCCAGAAATGTACTTAACGACAGCATCGTCCTCTGGCATTCGAATCTCCATCCGAGGTTTTCCTGTCGTTTCGAATGTCCTCGCCAGTACTGTGGCAAAGTTCTGAGCTTGACCAAATACATCACAAGTATCGGGCACTTCTTTCTTCCCATGACACTGAAACGCTGCATACAGAAGGATCGGATCCTCTTTTAGAACTGCACAATTAATATCGAACCGCATGTTTTTGGTTGTAAGCGATTCCATCACTCCAGAAATCCACGCCTGAGAAAGACGAAAATCCACGGGATACCGTAGTGGAATGCGCCGTCGTCCGAGCTGTTTGGCAGCATCTGGCCGATATTTTGCAAGCCTCTGAAGCAACTCAGGATCAAGGTAGGTTAGATCCCGCTCAATCCCCAGGGAGAGGAGATACTCTACGCCGAGCATTGTCTGCTGTCCCCAAGGCAGTGAAAAAGCAATTTGGCCGTTGGTCCACTGCATAAACTCATCAATGAACTCTACTCGCCTATGAGCAGGAACCTTAACCACCGTCTTATGAAGGAGCATCACCAATGACCCGGTTAGGTATGACCCAACATGCTCACCTCCCATCATTCCAAAATCATCCATCTTCCATGGCAATGTGCAGCGCTCCTCGAGCAGTTCACTTGTGAGGTCAGGAGTAGAGAGCCAGGCGTTCATAAAGCTTGCCGTACTTACTCCTCTCGTTTCCACAAATGGCCGTAGCTTTGTGTCGGAGGGAGACAAAGGAATCTCTTTCGCCCATTCCCCGATTCTTGCAAACCGACTACGCTCAAGAATAGTCGGGAAACTTTCCGATGCCTCCTGGTCTGCAACTTGGCGACAGATTCCAGCTAGAAGTTTCCGAAGCTCCACCGCGAGATGGAGAGCTGCCGCGGGCCATGTCCCACTCATGATATACGCAGCGAAGTAACCTCGGGGAGATTCCTCCTTGGCGAGTTCTCTAAGTTTTGGATAATGAGCATCTTTTCGAAGACCGGAACGAACCATTTTGCAAGCCCGACTCCGGTCCATTTTCAGGACATCGTGCTCAACATCGACTTTCAACAGATTTCCAACACTCATCTTTAGGATCTCCTTATCTGTCGGCCCGGGGAGCAATCCAGCCGCCCAGGCGAACAAGGATCCACATACCGTTAACCTGTAACGCACAGACTAGGCATGTGATGAAACAAGACTCAAAGTGGAAAAACCTTCTGACCACTTTTCATCTCTCGTCAAATAGCAAGAGGTATCTTCGAGAGGGCTGCTCCAAAAGAGATGAAAAACAAACTTCTACCCACCAAGAAATAGAAAATTTTAAAATGTAAGAACAAACATGACGTGGCGGAGAGGGTGGGATTCGAACCCACGTTGGGGTTTCCCCCAAACTTGATTTCGAGTCAAGCGCCTTCAACCACTCGGCCACCTCTCCAATATCTAAATCTTAACCGCGTTTCCCCAACGCGCTCCCCTCCCCACCGCCCCTCCCACGAGGCAGCCAGTTGTTTTTTGGGGAGCGAGGTTGAGACAAAAATCGGTGAACGGAAATTCGAGGAGCGCAGCGTGCTACTGCACGTGAGCACCACAGAATCTTCCGTTCATCGATTT
>CAZDIO010000059.1:0-10764 GCA_964505555.1 uncultured Bdellovibrionales bacterium | reverse complement strand
TTCGCTCGCAACGACAGGAGCTTGCAACTAGTCGCGAGAGGAGATGATTCCTTGTGGCGACCAAAAGTGGCTCCCGCTCTAATTTTATAAATATCTCAAGGACTTATAAAATTCATACTCTTTTTGGCATCTCTTCGTGCTTTCCCACCATCGAAACTTTAAGAAAGAAGAAGCTCTCTGAGTAGATGTGTTCTCTAGCTTCTCCTCATCTAGTTTTCGCTGATTTTCCAAAGCGAAAACTACCGAGGAGAGGTGGAAGCTTTCTAAGGTTTTATGTAGGTCCCACCAAGGTTTATCGTCTAGTTTTGTCCGTTGTGTCCTGACTTTTTCATGGAAGAGGAGAACAGACATGGTTACGAATCGAAGACTTGTCCGTGCGGCGATTGTTCAGGCATTTCCCAGTGCGGGTAGGGCTCATGTTGTTCTTGAAAGACAGGAAGGGCTTTCGTGGCTAAACAGCCGCGATCTTCTTGTCGAGGTTACAAGGGATTTAGAGAAAAGACGCTACGACAACGCAAAGATTCGAAGTTTTCTTGCCGAAACATACGGCTGGACCCGAATCGCTCGCATGCTCGGCACGCTCGTGCCCCGTAGTCGCCGCTAAATCTGTCATGCAGTAGGGAGATTGATATCAACAAAGATCAGGACTGTTGGAGAAAACTTGCGCCCCAAAAAGGGAACCAAGCTCCACCCTCCTGATTTCTACAGATCTTCTCTGTGCCTCTGAGCCTCTGTGGTTAATAAAATAAAGCTTCACAAATAGGATCCTTCGCTCGAAGTTGACTGCTCACGATTTGCTTCTGAGATGTTGGTAGTTCTTTGTAGTACGTTTCGCTATTTTTATTGAACCACAGAGGCGCAGAGACGCAGAGAAGAAATAGGCCAAACGTTCGTAAAAACTTTATGAACGTTCGACGTTAAAGTGCTTCATCAGAAAATCCAGATCCAAGTTTGGATATACCGGAAAGCGATCGAGGATCGCTTTTGTTCGCTTTCGGGCTTCTTCACGCACTCTTTCATCAAGGAGGTATTTTGTTTTACTCATCCCTCCCTTATCGGCTTTTGCAGGCTTTGTTCCAGAGAGCACAAACTTTAAGATCGAAGCGATCTCTTTCATCTCTCCTGCACCCATTCCAAGTGTTGTAACTGCGGGTGTCCCAATTCGCAAGCCACTGGTAAACCAGGGACCGTTGGGATCAAAAGGAAGGGCGTTTCTATTCAGGGTGATTCCGCACTCTCGAACTGAACCCTCAGCCTGTCGACCGTTAATCTCAAATTGTCTAACATCAAGAAGCATAAGGTGATTGTCTGTGCCCCCTGTTGCTACTGGAATCCCTTCATCAATGCACGCTTTTGCGAGGAAGCGCGCATTTTCAACTATTTTCTTTGCATACGTTTTATACTCAGGGGTGTTTGCTTCACGAAAACATACCGCTTTTGCAGCAAGGACGTGTCCTAACGGGCCACCAAGCACCAACGGACATCCTTTATCGACCTGTTCGGAAAACTCTTTTGTACACAGCACCATCCCCCCACGAGGACCACGAAGCGTTTTGTGTGTGGTGGTTGTTACCACATGAGCATGCGGAATGGGGTTTTCATCTCCTTGAAATACTCCACCAGCAACAAGACCAGAAAAATGTGCCATATCAACCATCAGCACCGCGCCAATTGAATCAGCAATCTGTCGAAGTCGTTTACAGTTGAGTGCACGCGGGTAAGCGCTGTATCCGGCAAGAAGGATTAATGGCTTTACCTCTTTGGCAAGTTTTTCAATATTGTCGTAATCAAGAAGACCGGTGTTTTTATCTACCGTATAAGAGTGCACATCAAACATCTGTGCAGAAACATTAAACCGATAACCGTGGGTGAGATGTCCTCCGGAGTAGTAATCAAGCCCCAAGAGGCGTTGATTTCCCATCTCTTTTCGAAACTCTTTCCACTGCTCAGAGGTAAGATCAGTAAGTTTCTCTGTGCCCAGTTCATTTAATATCCGAGCGCCCACCCGCGTATGTAAGATCGCCCAAAAGGCAACGAGATTTGCATCAGCGCCACTATGGGGTTGTACATAAGCATGCTCACATCCAAAGAGCTTTCGAGCTTCTTCACAGGCAAGCGCCTCAATGGCATCAATATTATCGCACCCTGCATAGAAGCGATGAAATGGATACCCTTCTGCGTACTTGTCAGTTAGTAGGTTTCCCATTGCAAGCTGGGTGGCAAATGAACAATAGTTCTCGCTGGCGATGAGCTTGAGATTGCTTCGCTGATCGCGAAGTTCAGAAACGATACTCGTTGACACTTCGGGAGAGACCTCAGCGACGGTGCTGAGATTGCAGAGGTAGGCCAGAAATCGATGATCGACCTGCTCAAGAGGTCTGTTTTTTAAATATGCTTCAATAATATTTCTTGCCGACATCATTTCTACTCCTTTCTGAGGTCAAATTATTAATAACCAATTACATCAATCGCTTTATGCGGTTAAACTCCCGCGAACTCACCGTTCCAGGAATAAAACCAGGGGTATTTTCAACTACCCATTGCAGATGTGCAAGACGACTCTCTCTCCAATTTGGATCATTTACTGAAACAAGACTTTCTAAAGGACGATAATCAATAGAGAGGGGTAAAGAGGCTCTGCGAATATCATACCGAGCAAGGTTTAAAATTCTTATTCCCAAAGTATCCGCATCGATTTCATGCTGAAGTGTAAAGTGAAAGCGGGGACCTTCTTCGGAATGATTGGCGGTTTTCATGGTGTGCTCAATAGCATCAGTGGTGTGACCAAGGAGTTGGTGAGACATTTCGTGTGAAATGACTGCGGCAAGCTCTGCTTCAGAGCTCAACTGACGAATTAATCCTCGCGTAAGAAAAACAATACCTCCTCCTGAAGAAAAAGCGTTTGGTTCAAGAGTATCAAGGACAAAGATCTGCCAGGGGTAGTTTGTTCCATACGACGATAAATCTTTGCTCGTAAATGAACTCAACGATCCTGAGCTCACCGGTTCTGCCAATCGGATCGTGATCCGATGCAGTAACCTGGCAAGTTGAGGCTCATTAACAAAACCATACCGACCTTCAAGCCACGTTGTTGTTGCAAGCGATGCATCAAGTTCCTTTTGAGGAGAGAGCGTTCTGCACGAAGTGACAGAGAGAAAGGAGATCGAGAGAACGATAATGGGGAGAAAGGGAGTGAGAAAATTACGATTGAACGGGGAAACTCGATAACTATTTTGGAGTAACAGGTGAGCTGATCTCATGAAAAAATTGCCCTCTCAGGTAAATGGGTTTCCTCAGTTAAGGAAATGCTCCGCTATCGAACGCTTTGAAAATAGCCCACTTGGTGACCACATGCAACAAGCTTCCCGCCAAAGAATGCGCTTTGATCTGCTGATTCCTGTAGGGATAGTGGTATTTACGCAAAGTGTAGCAAGTGTGTTCGTAGGAGGTTTATGGTTATGGCTAACGTTCTCTTTTGGATTTTTCTCTCTTCTCGTTTGGCAAAATGTTTTTTGCCAAAAACGCTCAAGCACACTTTTTCTCAGTGCCTTGTTTGTTTTCTCCTTCTTTTTGATGAGGGCGCAACTGCCTGGAGAGAGTGGTCGCGATTTATTTTTAAAAGACAGCGCAGATGAAAAAGGGATCATCTCTCTCCAGGGAGAGATACAAAGGGTCGAACGTCCAAAAGCGGGTGAAGTTCGTATTGTATTTCTTGTCAAAGAGGATGGTCAACAACGAACAAAACTTCTTCTCTCTGCTCCTGATCTGCCCTGGGTAAAATCAGGCTCGCTTCGTGTTGGAGATAGAATATCTCTCTATGTTAAGCCTCGATTCATTACTCACTCTAGAGATTTTCTTCCTGATCCCTTTTCGTATCAAGGATATCTCTTTCGAAGAGGGATTTCCGGTGTAGGTACAGTAAGAGCAGTGCTCGATCTCCACCGTGAGGTGGCAGAGGAAAATAACCGGGAACGATTCTTAAAACAAATTCAACGAGATTTTGGAAACAAGGATGCGCTGTCTGTGCTTCTTGCAGGAACCCTTGGTGAGATGAATCTTCTCTCGACTTCTCTTAACGACCTGTTTCGAGAGACCGGCACAAGCCACCTTTTAGTCGTTTCTGGATTTCATGTCGGGATTCTCTTTGCGGCGCTCTATAAGCTCTCTCGTTTTCTTTTTGGACGTTTCGAAATACTTCTCCTTCATCTTCCCATAGAGATTCCCTGTGCCTTATTTGCATTTGCTGGAGCGTGTGCTTATACCGTCCTGGTTGGTGGAGTGCCGACTACGATTCGCTCGATTTTTGCGCTTGGTGTGTTTGCAATAGGCCAGATGTTAGGGAGAAAGAGCAATGCGATGCAGACGCTCTTTCTTGCAATGTTAGTAGTGCTTCTTTTTTGGCCAGGAAGTTTTTTTGAATTAGGATTTCAATTAACGTTTGCTGCTCTTTTGGGACTGCTCCTTGTGGGGACCAAGCATCCACGAAGAGCGGGGTTATCTTTCTGGAAGAAAATAGTAGCCGCCTTTATTTCTTGTCTTGGGGCGTGGACATTAACAACAGCAGTGTTGTTGGTTCGCCTCCAGACATTCTCGCCGCTTTCTCCGATTATCAATCTTGTTTCTATTCCTCTTTTCTCCATAGGGTGCATCTGTTTCGGAGCGGTGTCGTTGCCGTGGTACTATCTGGGGTTCCCATTTGGAACGATGGTGATGAAGCTTAATTTGTGGTGTATCGAGATGTTTCTCTTTGCACTTAATTTTTGTAACGAAGCGCTTCGTGGAACGCCATTTGCTTATGTGAAGTTGGATGAGACCCCAGCATACCTATGGGCGGTAGGGCTCTTAATGAGCTTTTACTTTCTGGCTTTCTTTCCGAGAATAAAAAATGATGGAAGCCGTCAAGCCAAGAAAAACAGCACTGATGATCAGAAACATCTTTCCACCAAAGACTACGAGCTGGTAGAAGTCTATTCGCGTTAATGCTTTTGTTCTCCGCTCGTAGAGTCGGTTTGAGCTTTCTTCTAAAGAGTGAATTCGGGAAAGGGGGGGAGCGCTATCTTCTGGCATCGAAACGGTGTCACGAGCAAGGCTTGCCAATACCTGCTGGTATTCCCCCTCTTTCTTTAGACCGACTAAGATATTTCCAGCACCGAGAATGCCAAGAAGGATCCCCGGAAGGAGAAATTTATAATGGTATTTATTGAAAATACTAGAGGTATTTGAAAAACGCGCCATTACTTATAACTATCGTGTTGTTGTTCTTATGCGCTTCATATAACATTCATATGGAGAGCTTAAATGACCGATTTAAGTAAGATACTTAAATAACATAATTTAGTATTTTCCGGAAGAAATAGGTTGTAAATTATTAAGCCAAAGGGATTCGGTTAGACAGATGCAGAAGCTGTTTTTGTCTAGAAGAATTCTTTTGTAATTCCCAAAGGAAGATCCATATGGTGTGTAAAGCCTTTTATGAAAACCAACAAGGGATGGGTCGGTTAAGAATTCTCATAATAGCGCTATTTCTTATTATCGTTGTTTTTGTTGCAAATCAGGTAATTCCTTTCTTCTACTACTTCTACGAAATTGAAGGGTTGATGCAATCGCAGGCGGCAAAGGGTTCGGTGTTTTCGGATCAGGAGATTCGAAAGACGATTATGGAAAAAATTAACAAGTTAGAACTTCCGATCGACGATGAGGATGCCTTAAAGATAAATCGGTTTAATGGAAAGATCGTTATTGATCTTGAGTATGACGAGGTTCTCTATGTAGATTTTGGCGAAGGGAGGAGTTATGATCTTTGGGTATTTCATTTCGCTCCCCACGCAGAGCACACTCTCTAGGAATTGCAACAATGGCCATGAAGGTGCATGAAAATATACTCTCCGTCGTGGGGAGAACGCCGCTTGTAAAGATCAATCGCATGGTTGATAAAAAGGCGGCGACCATTTATGCGAAGGTTGAGTACCTTAATCCTGGTGGTTCGATTAAAGATCGCATTGCGATCAACATGGTGCGTCGTGCTGAAGAGCAGGGGAGATTAAAACCTGGAGCAACGATCGTTGAAAGCACCTCAGGAAACACCGGCCTTGGCTTGGCAATTGTTAGCGCAATAAAAGGCTATCGATGTGTGTTTACGATGCCCGATAAGATGAGCAAGGAAAAAATCGATATGCTTAAAGCTTTTGGGGCTGAGGTAGTCGTGACACCAACCAATGTCGCTCATGATGCTCCGGAAGGATATGTAGAGGTAGCTCGGCGAATTGCACGAGAGACCCCGAATGCGCTCTATATTGATCAGTACTCAAATCAGGCAAATCCTGAAGCACACTATCTCACCACGGGCCCAGAGATTTGGGAGGATACGGATGGAAAGATCGATTACTTAGTGGTTGGTGCAGGCACGGGTGGAACAGTAACTGGTGCTGGTCGGTATCTTAAAGAGCAAGCAAAAAAGCAAGGAAGGAAGATTCAAATTGTTTGTCCCGATCCTGAAGGGAGTATCTACTACGATCTCTTTTATAAAAATCCACCCCGTGAGCCCGCCGTCTATAAAGTAGAAGGGGTAGGGCATGATTTTATGGTTGATACCCTTGATATGTCAGTGATTGATGAGGTTCGGCAAGTATCAGATCGAGAATCTTTTAATGCGGCAAGAAAATTATCGCGAGAGGAGGGGATTTTTGCAGGAGGTTCGGCAGGAACTGCAATCCATGTGGCAGTTGAGCTTGCAAATGAAGTAGGGGCTGGGAAAGTTATTGTGGTGATTATCCCTGATTCGGGGGATCGCTATATAAGTAAATTTTATAAAGATGAATGGATGAAAGACTGGGGCTTTCTTGATCCCCATTCAAAGCTGGACACCGTAAAAGATGTACTTGGCGTTAAAGGAAATCAACTTGAAACGGTTTTAGAAACAGACACCATTGCTGAGGTCTCTTCGCGGATGAGTGCTCAGGGGATATCGCAGATGCCTATTCGAAAACCGGTCAATGGCAGATATCTCATGGTCCATGAGATCGATATTCTTCATGCCCTTTTGCAGGCAAAGTGTCGGCCGGAAGATTCGGTGCTGAAGATCGCTACGGAACTTCAAGGCAAGGTTGTACTCGAGGATTCAATCTCTAAGTTGGAGCGAATATTTAATGAAAATAATGTCGCGGTGGTGATGAATGGGGGAGAGATTATCGGTATTATTACAAAGATAGATATGGTAAGGTATCTCACCACACGAAATTAGTTCAGAGATTAATTAGTTCAGAGATTCGGTTGTGACCTCAACAAAAAAACGCCCCTTTCGAATTGCCCTCTTATGCGGTGGTCCGTCACTGGAGAGAGGTATCTCGCTTAATTCTGCGCGCTCTGTCTGCGATCATTTGCAATCTGATGCGGTAGAGATCGTTCCGATCTATTTTGATCATCGAAAAAAAGCTTACCGGATCTCCCAAGCCCAACTGTACTCAAATACTCCATCTGATTTTGATTTTAAACTCCAGCAAACAGCAACCCCACTTACGAAAGACGCCTTTCTTAAGGCGCTGAAGAAAGTAGACATTGTTTTTCCCGCGATGCATGGTTCTTTCGGAGAAGATGGGAAAATTCAGAAGATATTAGAAGATGCAGGTATTCCCTTTGTGGGCACTCCTTCGAGTGCGTGTAAAGTTGCTTTTGATAAGTATCTTGCCAATGAATTTATCGCGAAACAAGGTTTCTCTATCCTTCCTTCAATTGCGCTTCTTCGGGGGGCTCGGAAACACAAAGAGCAGATTGAGCAGTTCTTTCGTCTTCACCGAATAAAAAGGGCAATTGTAAAGCCGGCTACGGGAGGATCGAGTATTGCGGTTTACTCTGTGTCTACTGTTAAGGAAGCATATGAGAAAGCACAGATAATTTTCTCCGGGCGTATCGATACGAAGGTCGTTGTCGAGCCATTTTGTGAAGGGGTAGAGTTTACGACGATCATTCTTGAAAACCGTTTTGGGATGCCGGTTTCAATTTTGCCCACAGAGATCGAACTTGATTACCGTGATCATCAGATCTTTGATTATCGAAAAAAATACCTAGCAAGCCGTCAGGTGACCTATCATTGTCCACCCCGTTTTGATGATCGGGTGCTGGAGAGGATCCAAACACAGGCGGAGCAGCTCTACCGGCTTCTTGGGATGCGGGATTTTGCAAGATTTGATGGGTGGCTCCTTCCAGATGGACGGATCTGGTTTTCTGATTTTAACCCTATTAGCGGCATGGAGCAAAATAGTTTTCTCTTTATGCAGGCAGCACGAATCGGAATGTCTCACCGCGATGTGCTTCGGTATATATTAAAAACAGCGTGTAGACGGTATGATCTTCACTACCCAGAAGAAAAAGACCTTTCGAAACGAAAGAGAAAAAAAGTTCAAGTCATCTTTGGTGGCCAAGCTGCCGAACGGCAGGTGTCCTTAATGAGTGGGACAAATGTCTGGCTGAAGCTTCGCCGCTCAGAAAAATATGATCCGCAACCGTATCTTCTTGATTTAGATCTTAACGTTTGGCATCTCCCCTATGCTTACGCACTCAATCATACCGTAGAAGAGATTATCTTCATGTGTAAAGGCTCAACCCAACATGCAGAGAGGCTTGAGCGGTTGCGACGACGGGTGCTTGATAAACTCCGACCTCAGGAGAACGATCTCAGTGAGGAGTCTATGCTTCCTCGACGGATGACATTAAAAGAGTTCATCCAAGACGCAAAAGAAGAAGGGAAGATTGTTTTTGTCGGACTTCATGGGGGTTTTGGGGAGGATGGAACGTTTCAAAAACTCCTTGAGGAGGAACGAATCCCCTTTAATGGTCCGGGATCTGTCTCTTCAAAGATGTGCATGAATAAATATGTCACCGGAGAGATCATCGAGAGTCTTTCTGCGGAGGGGATTTACACTGCGGGAAAAAGACGGGTGCCGTTAAAACTCTTTCGCTCCTTTAAACCAAGAGACTACCGCCGCTACTTTGAAGATCTGGTAGAGGATCTTCAATCAGAAACGATCATTGTAAAGCCAATAGGAGATGGGTGTTCTTCTGGTATTGCGCGCTTATACTCCGGAGAAGATCTGAGAATTTATTGTACGTTTGCTTTTGGTCGCGATAACTTTATTCCCGCAGGATCTCTCACCAAGCAATTAGGACTTATTGAGATGCCCTCGGTTCCGATGAAAACGCTTCTCTTTGAAGAGTTTGTGATTACTGATCGGGTAACGGTGAAGAAAAACGAGCTTCTTTGGGAGGAGCGAAGTGGATGGATTGAGATCACGGTTGGTCTTTTAGAAGAGCACGGAAGGCTCCGGGCACTTAATCCGAGCATTACGGTCGCTTTGGGAGATGTCTTAAGTCTGGAAGAGAAATTTCAAGGGGGAACAGGAATTAATATCACTCCTCCACCAACTCAGTATGTCTCTCCCTTTGTGTTAAAAAAGGCAAAAGCACGAATTGAAAAAGTTGCTGCTGTTTTGGGTATTCAGGGATATTCAAGAATTGACGCTTTTCTTCACGTAAAGACAGGAGAGCTGATTATCATTGAGGCAAATACGCTTCCTGGCCTTACTCCAGCAACGGTGATTTATCACCAAGCACTTGCAGAAAAGGAATCAATGTACCCAATCCAATTTCTAGAAAAAATCGTAGAGCACGCCGAAGAACGTTACCGAAAGAGTAATAAAGTTATCCACCTTCCTACCGTTCGGTATCTCCAAACTCGACGGAGTTAGGGTAGGGAAACAAGACGTATCTGCTTATACACTCAACCGCGTTGTGCCGCTTCGATTGCAGCGACGTCGATCTTTTTCATCTGCATCATCGCATCAAACGCACGTTTGGCGGCAGCGGGATCGGGGTCGGTAACCGCTTTCGTCAGGACAATCGGCGTAATCTGCCAGGATACCCCCCATTTGTCCTTGCACCAGCCGCACTCGCTCTCCTGGCCACCGTTGCCGACGATCGCGTTCCAGTAGCGATCCGTTTCCGCTTGGTCAGCGGTTGCGACCTGAAACGAGAACGCCTCGTTGTGCTTGAACGCGGGACCGCCGTTTAGTCCGAGGCAGGGAATGCCCATAACAGTAAACTCGACCGTCAGCACGTTCCCTTTCTTTCCCGACGGAAAATCTCCCGGGGCGCGGTGAACCGCGCCGACCGACGAATCTGGAAAGGTCTTTGCGTAAAACTGCGCCGCCTCTTCGGCGTCTCCGTTGTACCACAGGCAAATCGTGTTCTTTGCTGATTTCATCATGTTAATTCTCCATCGTAATGAGTTGCATCATAGTGAACTGCTCTGCGCCGCGGTAAAAGATACGCTCGCATAGGCGGAGTAATGGAAATTATAACCTATTTTTGTGAAACCGAAAAAGGGTCGGGAGTGAATGGCATTAAGTTAAGTACAATCCACTGCCAGCATAAGAATTTTTATTTTACCGCAGAGGACACAGAGAATTTTAAAATCAATTAAACCTTACTACTTCCGAGCCACTTCGCGATCGCATTCTACTTTCCAGTAGCGATGAGCTAATATGTATCCAACCAACAAAAATAATAAAGCAAGAATATATAATCAGACTACTTCTATTGCCCTTCTCTTTAGTCCTTTCTCTTTAGTCCCTTTCTCTTTAGTCCATGGCAACTATCCTTTACTTTAACTTACTTTTCCTAAGGTAAGTAAGAAAGTCTATTTTTCACTATACTGTCCTCCATTTATGTTCTGTTTTAGTATGAAACGAAACACTTCGATCGTTCGATAAA
>CAZDIO010000058.1:0-3122 GCA_964505555.1 uncultured Bdellovibrionales bacterium | reverse complement strand
AAAAATTGGTAGATGGCAACTATCCACTGCTTTAACCGAGTTTCTCTTCCAGTTTCAATTTGTGTTCGAGAAAGTTTTAAAAAGTCGCAGAAGCTTGAATAAGCGGGGCGCGTGAGAAGGCAAATTCCCTAAACAGAAGCGCTAAAGGTTAACGAATCTTGTTTTTGTACGTAACTCTCTTGTTCTTCATTTCGCTATAGGAAAGAAGGCAGTGGGGGTTGAATTAAGCAAGGAGTATAGAAGCTTGTGGTGAAAGCGGAGGAGGAAATGTCCCCGGAGGCCAAAGCAAGCGAAAGTCACCACGCTTCCAAGTTCGATAAACTTTTCTGCAGAGCGAATCAATCCACTTCATTTCTTGAATGAGCTGGATTCGAATCTCTTTAAATTGAGATTGAACAAATATCTTTCGGCTATGCTTTTTGGGAGTATGAGCTTTTAGGAGAGGTTGTTTACGGAGCATCTCCACGCCAAGAGGAGTTTTGTGACTCTTTTCTCTTTGTTTAAGATTCTCAAATTCTCGTCCTTCGATGCGTTCTTTGATCTCTTTACAAACAGACTCTACCTTCTGAGCTGTAGGGTTTTTGATAAATCTCTTAATCCATAAGTTTGGGTATATCTTAAGGGAGTGTTTCTTTTTTGAAGCTTTAAGCATTTCTTCGCAAAGAAACTTATCTTGACGGGAAGTAACGGAGCGGGAGGGAAGAGATGGAATCATAGGTAACCGAATCCAGGGATGCTCAGAGGCAATACAAGAGGAGAGATCTCTTGCGGCTGAAAATGCTCTCCAAGAGCTTACCCCCGGATACTTTTCAATACTTTCAACAAGGTTGTCATTTGAGGGGTTTGAATACACATATGCTATTTTGTCTATGGCATCTTCTAGTGTTGGAATCTCAACTACTGTAGCCCGTCCCTCCCAGATATTTAAGTGAGTTAAGCCAGTAAGTCGCTTAATGGCATCGGTAAGTTGCTTTTGTACTTCCCCATAGAAGCGATGACACTGCTCAGCATCTTGAGCCGTACAGACAATATGGGGGTGGCTTCCTTCAAATATAAGGTGGTGGAGTAATACTTTCTGGTCACGCTGAACACGAGAAAGAACGCTGTAAATAATCATACTCATGTATGAAGTACATGGGAAAGGAAGAACTTCCCGAGCGCGAAACGTGATCTCGTATAGACCCCTAGCCTTAATTAATCGACGCATTCGTGGCATTTCGACCGTTATCGTTAATTGCAAATTATGATTTCTTAGCTTTTATCGAACGATCGAAGTGTTTCGTTTCATACTAAAACAGAACATAAATGGAGGACAGTATAGTGAAAAATAGACTTTCTTACTTACCTTAGGAAAAGTAAGTTAAAGTAAAGGATAGTTGCCATGGACTAAAGAGAAGGGGCTAAATTTATTTGGGTTGTGAACGAGATGCCTCCTGTAGCTATCGCCATTTAAAGAGCATTGAAAACCAATGGGAAAAAATGCGAACTATGAATAGTCGTTTTGATTCTCCTTTTTCTTGATCATCTAACGGGAGACGATCATTTTCATCTTCCATGGTATTTTGAAGTGGGAAATCGGAAGGAATCTTTATATCATTATCGACAATGTCCGTATTACCTACATTTAAAAGTGGTGGTTGATTCGTTAACGTAGGTGGCGTTACTTCTATTGGCGAAATATCAATAACGACCAAAGCGCTTTTTTGTAAATTACTTTCAGTAACTATTGATCCTTTTAACTCAGCTGCTACCAGATCGAGAGGACTTTTCGTTCCCACGCCTTTTTCTAGAGTAACATGAGTGTAAATCATCGTAGTTTTTAAATCGCTATGGCCAAGTAAAACCTGCACAGTTCTAATATCCGCTCCGGAATCTAAAAGGTGCGTGGCAAAAGAATGTCGAAATGTGTGGCAGGTAACTTTTTTTGTTATTGCGACCTTCTTGACGGCTCGAGCGACGCTTTCTTGCATAATATTTGGATAGAGATGCCATCGGCCCTCTTTGTTAGTTTGGGGATCGATGGAGCGTTTTGAAGCTGGAAATACGTATTGCCATCTCCATTCAGCGTTGGCATTTGGGTACTTACGTTCGAGGGCGTATGGGAGAGAAACACGGCCAAAGCCCGCTGTGAGATCATGATCGTGAATTAATTTTGCTTTCTCAAGTTGTTTTTGCAGGGGATCTTTTAGAAAACGGGGAAAGGGAACGACTCGATCCTTTTCCCCTTTTGCGTCGCGGATAACAATCAAGTTTCTATCAAAATCCAGATCTTTCACACGTAGGGTTAATGCTTCTGCAAGTCGCATTCCTGTGCCGTAAAGGAGGCAGCCAATAACCCACTGAACACCGGAGAGGTTATTTAAGATAGCCTTCACTTCATCAACACTTAGAACGACAGGAATATGTTTTCGTCTTCGTGCGCGGGTAACTCCATCAAAGATACCAGGATCCAATTCAAGGACATGTTTGTACAAATACACCAATGCGTTTAATGCCTGGTTTTGTGTTGAAGCAGCTACATTTTGCTCGGTTGCTAGATGGGTAAGAAATTTCGTTATCTCAGGAGCTCCCATCTTGCGAGGGTGTTTCCCATCATGAAACGCAACGAACCTTTTTACCCATTGGACATAATTCTTCTCTGTAAATAAACTCATGTGTGCTAACCGCATGCGCTCTCGCATGGTTTGATAGAGGCCGGGTGGTTTAGCACAATGAGCTTGCTTGTGTTTATGTGTGTTCTTCATGATTTTTGATTCCTTTGGTTTTTAAGCTGTCCATCTAGGTAATCGTTAAAATAAAGGAGATTGGGTCAAACTCGAGATCCTTCCATGGCGCACTCGACTCCCCGGAACTCGAGATCCATTCTGCTCATACAAAGAAGGCAAAAAGTATTACGCCCTAATGAATGGCAATTATTGAACAAATAGAGCGTTTGTTTTACTATGCAGGGTATAGTAAAAAATAGCTTATGTGTTTCTAGGGTGGATCTCGAGACTCAAATAGAAGGATTAGAACAACCTAGGATCCCTATGTTGCACTAAGTAGAGTACCTACAGACTCTATCCGAACCTCTAAGAAACCCCAATAGAATGAGATAGTTAGTAGCGCTAGTGAACGAAGCG
>CAZDIO010000057.1:0-10267 GCA_964505555.1 uncultured Bdellovibrionales bacterium | reverse complement strand
GGTAATATGAGATTGCTTCGCTTCGCTCGCAACGACAGGGGCGTTCGTCATCTTTACTTCAATTTGCTATATACGATCTATGATAAACGTTTCAGTAATTATCCCTGTTTTTAATCGCCCAGAGCAAGTTCTGCAGGCGATCTCTTCAGTTCTATCTCAGACGTATTCTTCTTTTGAACTCATTGTTGTTGATGATGACTCTACCACCGATCTCTCTTCTGCAGAAAAACTCGTTAAAGATTCCGGGCATAAATTTCTTCGTGTTCCCAGAGGAGGTGTCTCTCGATCGCGAAATGTTGGGGTTCAGCACGCTAGGGGAGAATGGCTCTCTTTTCTTGATTCAGATGACCGCTGGCTGACAAAAAAGCTAGAAAAACAGGTGCAATTTCACACTCAATCTCCTCAGTATGTAATCTCTCAATGTGAAGAGATCTGGTTTCGAAACGGGGTTCGTGTAAATCCTCGAGAGCGACATAAACTTGCCTCAGAAGAGGCATTTAGTGATTCCCTGAAGTTGTGTTGCATTAGTCCTTCATCGGTGATGATCCGGCGTGATGTTTTTCTTGTGGCAGGAGGGTTTGATGAGCAGATGGTTGTTTGTGAGGATTACGATCTGTGGTTACGAGTTACTGCAAAACACCGGGTTGGTGTAGTTTCTGAAGCTCTTGTTGAAAAATTTGGAGGGCATAGCGATCAACTATCAAGATCCCAACCCGCTATGGATCGCTTCCGGGTGTATTCAATGGTGAAGCTTCTTTTGGAGGGGGGCTTACATGAGCAGCAGATATTTCAGGTATTAACCACCCTTCAAAACAAGGCCGATGTGCTTGCTCTCGGTGCAAAAAAACGAGGAAATCAACGATTTGAAACACTCTATCAAGAAGTAAGTCTCATCGCCTTAGAGGGGATTGATAGAGGAATAGGGAGTGTTCTTGACCCGCTTCGACAGTTGTTTTCAGCCTTATTTCTTGCAATTCGTCCACTTCAAGGTGAGGAAGAGACGTTACGAGGGCAAAGAGGATTTAAAAAAGGATCTTTTGAACACAGAGATCCACAGAGTTTCACAGAGTGAAGAAAAAAGTGAAGTAAAAAAACCAATAATCTTAACTCTGTGGATCTCTGTGAAACTCTGTGTTCATTAATAAAGAGCTCACAGAATGTCATTCAGCACAGATCTCAAAAAAGTCTGCATAATCTTATTGTCTCTCAAGTTGCAACGACAGAGAGAAAGGAATTAAAAAAATCTGGGACTTATATGAGATGGATCGTTCTTATTTTCGTTTTCTTTTGCTGGTTCTGTGGGCCTGCACTTTTTAGAGCAATGGGGAGGGGGGACCTTCATCAAATGCGTCAGGTTGTTCAAGATCGCCCTCACCGCTAGGAACTTCTCCTTCTAGCTTATATTCTTTTACCTTACTAAGAAGTGTTTTATAGCTTACGCCCAAAAGTTGCGCTGCTTTGGATTTGTTTCCCCTTGTTTGAATGAGCACTCTTGAAATCAGCTCAACTTCTGCTTTTTTCATCGCTTCTTTGGCCGCATCGGGAAGAGATTGAGATATTGTTGTTTCAGAGAGATGTTTTTTCTGGATAAGCTCCAGAGTTTCAGGCGTAATTGGTCCTTCGTGTAAGATGATTGCTCGTTCAATGACATTTTCTAGTTCCCGAACATTTCCTGGCCAATGATAAGATTCAAGAAGCTTCAGCGCTTGGGGAGTGATAGTTGGAACCTCTCTCTTGCTTTCGGTGGCGACGATTTTTGCAAAATAGGTAGCAAGAAGTTCGATATCTTCTTTTCTTTCTCGGAGTGGGGGAATCTCTAGGATTACAACACCGAGACGATAAAAGAGATCTTCACGAAATGTGCCTTTTTTTATCTCACTTTGTAAGTCGCAGTTTGTTGCAGAGATCACCCGAACATTTATCTTTTTCGTTTTTGTGCTCCCTAACCGCTTAATCTCTGACTCTTGAAGAGCCCGAAGGAGCTTTGTTTGAAGCGCTGTAGGCATCGTGCCGATCTCATCAAGAAAGAGTGTGCCGTTATTAGCGACTTCAAAAAGTCCAATTCGCTGCTCCGTAGCGCCAGTAAAAGAGCCTGCTTCATGCCCAAAAAACTCACTCTCAAGAAGCTCCCCTGGCATGGAGGCGCAATTTACAGCGACAAAGGTATTTTCACACCGAGAGCTTTGTTCATGAATATAGCGAGCGACAAGCTCTTTCCCCGTTCCGCTCTCACCAAGAAGTAATACCGAGGAACTAATCGGTGCTACTTTCTTTGCTTGCATGATAACTTTTTCAACATTCTTACTCTGTGTAAGAAACTTTCGTAACCGTTTTGAAGCACTGCGGTCGATAATGCGGCGATGATCTAATATCTGTTTAATCAGATCGCAAAGGGTAGGAGGGGAGAAAGGTTTTGTGATGAAGTCTGACGCTCCTTCTTTCATCGCCTCAACGGCGATCTCAATTGTTCCGTAAGCGGTCATTACAATAATTGGTGTGGTATTTTGTAAAGCGCGAATCTCTTTTACAAGATCAAGGCCGTTTTTTTTGGGCAATTTGAGATCAGAAAGGATCAGGTCAAAACTTCCATCATGAAGCCTGATAAGTCCCTCTTCAGCAGAAGCTGCAACAGAAACTACGTATCCTTCGCTCTCTAAAACTTTGGCGAGAACCTCTCGCAGGGAATCGTTGTCTTCAATGAGTAAAATTGTGCTCATACGCAATCTCTATATGGCAAAAACCACGCCAAATTACCGCATAATATAAAGAAGAGCGGTTACAAGATGTTATCGACCCATCAGAGTGATTGTATGAGCGGAAAAACTACGATTTTTGTAACGCATTGAATATTAGTGCAAGGGGCCCCCTATTCCCTTCCTTTCTCTTTTCATCCCCGTCAAAATTGTTAAAGTGCTCTTTCAAGTGAAGCTTTATAGGAAAAATATATGCGAGTTCGAAAAGCCATTATCCCTGCGGCTGGTTTAGGTACGAGATTTCTTCCAGCAACAAAAACTGTTCCCAAGGAGCTCCTCCCAATCGTGGATGTTCCTACCATTCAATACATCGTGAAGGAGGCGGTAGAGTCCGGTATTGAAAGTGTGATTTTTATCACCGGACGCGGCAAGGGATCGATTATTGATCACTTCGATTCATTTCCCGAGCTTGAGCAGAAGCTTGAGCGAGAGGGAAAGATGGATCTTCTCCAGAGTCTTCGTGAAACAAGTTCAATGGCAAGAATTATCTCTGTAAGCCAACAGGAGCCACGAGGATTAGGACATGCCGTGCTCTGCGCAAAATCAATTATCGGTAATGAACCTTTTGCCGTTCTTCTTGGGGATGACCTTGTTGATGCAGCAAAACCATGCACCCGACAGATGATAGAGATTTTTGATAAACATCAAAAATCGGTCGTCGCTTTATTTCGAGTTCCAGATGAAGATGTGCCCAAATTTGGAGTGTGTGGAGGGCATAAACTTGAAGAACGGGTCTATCAACTTGATACGATGGTAGAGAAACCAAGCCTCGATGAGGCTCCTTCAAACCTCGCTATTGTTGGTCGGTATATCTTGCAGCCGTCAATTTTTGATTATCTAGAGAGTGTAAAACCCGGAAAAGGTGGCGAGATTCAGCTTACTGATGCGATGGAGAGAATGATGAAGATCGAAGGGTTCATCGGTTATGAGTTTATTGGTGATCGTTACGATGCCGGCGATAAGTTTGGTTTTCTCCAGGCAGCTATTGCGTATGGGTTAAAGAGGAGAGATATTGCACCGAAGCTTAAGGCGTATATGCGCGAAGTGTTGGAGAGATCGTCGCGATGAATTTAAAAACCTAGACTTTTGCTTAGTCTTATACTTAGACTTCTCCTAAACTTAGCCTTGCACCTGCACTTGCTCTTCCAAAAACGCGGTTTAAGAGTTGAGATTGGATTTAAATAGGTAGAGCAAGTGCAAGAGCAAGAGCAAGGCTAAGTTTAGGAGAAGTTCAAGACTAAGTTTAAGTGGAAGATGAAGTCTAAGTTTTATTTGGGGTTGAAGTCCTAATATTCATAGGCAATGTAGTGAACGAACTAGAATGTCTCTCATCATATCGACGGGGATGGATACTTTGTGAAACAAAGTTTGAAGTTACTCACCTTAAATACGCGCTAGAAAAAAATCCCCCACCAAATGATCTTGTCGTTCTAACCATCAGAGATGCAATCTCCTTTTGTGTCAGAGAGGTTTTGAAACAAGAATCTCCTCACCTACAAATTCCTCGTGAACTCTCTTTTAAAGAGAGTCTTTCATTGATTCAGACGCTTCTTTTCGCCAATAAAAATGAGTTTGAGCTCCTCCATAAGAGCACTCTTCATGGAAAAAAGGTGGAGGGAGCATCTCCTTATCCGGTGCCCTCGCTCCGGACACTCTTTGATTCGTTGCGATTGAATCAATCCGAGGAGCGTTTTCTGGGGAGTATGATCGATCACTTTGGAAATACGAAAGAAGAGAAGAAAAAAGCAGAGGAGACACTCTTTCTTCTTAATCAATACGAAGAATTTCAAAGAGAGCATCGAACCTTCGATCAGGTCATGCTCATTGAGATGCTCATTGAAATTATTTCACAATTGCCACAAAGAGAGATCTTAGTCGAACTTCTTCCTGAAGCAATCTTATTCTACCGACCAACTCATCTCTTTCCTCTTGAAGAGATTCTCTGGTCCTCCTTGGGAAAGATCTTAGAAATTCATGTTGCGATATATGAGCAGGAAATCTCAGATAAGAAAGATGCTTCAACAAACGTTTCGCCACTTTCTAAGCAGTATCTTTCTTCACTGCAGCAGTATTTTAAACAAGAAGAGAAGAAATTTAACACTGTTCAACGCATTGCCCCTAAAAACCCCTCACGAGAGAAACTCGTTCGCTCTCTTATTGATTATGACACTGAGCCAGTGGAATTTGGAAATGACCCTCACGGGGTGAGTGTGTGGAGGTGTGAAGAGAGAAGAGATGAGGTCAGGCGAGTTATCTGTTCAATTGCAGGCGCTATCTCTCAAGGAAAAGCACGTGCAGAAGATTTTCACATCATCGCCTTAGAACTTGATTCCTACCACGATCTGATTCTCTCTGCCTGTCATGAAGCAGAGCTTGAAGTATATCTGCCAAAAGGAAGGCCGCTTCATACCACAAGACCTGCTTCAGTATTTCGGGCCTATCTCGCGTGGCTTAAAAATCCGACGATAGATACTGGAAGAAGCTTTTTTAGCGATCCATTGGTAAAGAACATTTCTGGTTCAAAGGAGTGCTTTGAGGCTTTTAAAGAAAATTATCCAGATATCCTTTTAGAAATTTCTCAGTTACTGCCGGGTTCTCTCGAAAGTATTGATGAGACAGTCTTTGATACGCACCTGAAAATGGACCTCCTTGCGGATTTTTATTTTCGACATGGCTTAAATCCAAATATTGAAAATTCAAAACGGTGGGCACTTCCCGCATTTCAGTGCTGGTTGAGAAAGGCAAAAGGGTTTGAGGGAAACAGTAGCAAGGGACAAGTAAATGCGTTCTATCAAGAGTTGTTTGCGTTTATTTTGCAACTTTCAATTCTTCATAGGGAGTTTGAAATTGCTTGGCAGTTTCATCAAGGAGAACAAACTTCTTCTCAGAGACTTACGCATATTAAAAATAATTTCTTTGCAGCTACGAAAAAACTCTCTGATTTTCGTCTTCGTGGCCAGACTTTAAAATCTCATCTAGAGGAGCTAATCTTTGGAGCACTTTCTTTTCGAGAGCTTAAAAAGTTAATAAAGACCGTAAGCACCTACCTGGAGTTTAAAGGAGCGCTCGTTGGCGAAGCTTCTCTTCCTGTGGGGGAGATAATTACTGCGCTAGAAGACGAACTTGAGACACGTTCAGTTCAACCATTTACGAACCCTTCCGCGATCAACGTTACGGAGCTTCTTGATAGTCGTTCTTTTCAAAGAAAGTATGCTTTTGTTCTTGGAGCAACTTCAGACTGTTTTCCAAAAAGAGAGTTATCAAAGCAAGCGTTTGGCTCGGAATTAGATTATCTAAGCGCACGAATTACGGAAGCCTATGGTGGGAAGAAAAAGTCACAAGAGGCCTACTGGTTACTTTCTCACCTACTTTTAAACTCGGAGGAGCTGATCCTGACTTATCCCCTCCATACAGAGGTGGGTGAGGCGCTTCCGGCGGGAGTGGTGACGTTACTTGATCTTATACAAGAAAATAAGGGGGAATCGATATTTGATCAAAGCAAATATTTGCTTTCTTCATTTAAGCAAATAGATACCTTAACCAGTCTCCATCCAAGTAAAGGGCGAACACTCCTTGAATCTCGCTACAGCGATTTTCTTACTGCCTATGATGGGTTTTTTGGAGAAAGTAATTGGGCAGCTAATAATACTCGTTATCAAGTACGTGGGGTAAATGAGTACTCTACAACGGCTCTTGAAACGTTGAGTGATTGTCCGCATCGGTTCTTTTTTCGTGATCTTCTTGCCATCTCAACACGTCCACGTTCGCTTTTAGAGGATGTGTATAAAAATATCGGAGAAATTGTTCATAGATCTCTTTTCCAATTTTATAGTCAACAAAAAAAGCCGTTGTATCAGGTTGATGACTCAACATTGTATAATGCCTCTTGTTTATTAAAAGAGATCGCAGAAGAGCAGTTTTCTAAAAGCGAGATCAATTGGGAGGCACACCCACTTTTTCGTAACTTAAGACGAAAAGTGCTCCTTGGTCTTGATGAAAAAGGCGATCGCGGACGAAGAGGATACCTTAAGGCGGCCCTTGTTTTTCAACGAGATCTCATCTCTACGATGCCTACGCTATTAGAATTCTCTTTTGGGAGAAATGCAGCAGAGATGGAGGGGTTAAGCTTACAAGGAGGCGATCAAGATATTATTATATCTGGAAAGATCGATCGCCTTGATGGAGTAAGGAAGGAAGATGGCGAGATTGAGGTTCAGGCGGTGTGGGATTATAAAACAGGTCAGGCGCCAAGTATTAGTGATATTGATAACGGACGAAGTCTTCAGATTCCACTTTATGCGGCGTTTATAAAAGATCGCATTCCTCCCTATCAGCTTCCGATACGAGGCGGAGTAATTGCACTTCATAAACCAAATCGTCGCGATGAGGAGGTTTCTTCCCCTCGCTATGGGGTGCTTGTTGAGCATCTTTCACTTCCGAAACGTGGAGAGGCGCTTGATTCTGCACTTGCGCTAGAACGAGATGGGCAGGTGCGAGAGAAAACACTCTCTTTGGATCGTCTTGTTCGAGAAGGAAGATTACATCAGAAAATTGAAACAAAAGGATGTCCGGTTTGTGACTATCGGCCAATCTGTGGAAGAAATGAGGCACTTCTTCGGGTAAAACTAAAAACAGAAAAACCGGAGCGAAGATTAAAAAAGAAAGAACAACCAAAAGAAACTCACCTGTCATTTCCTACCCTTCTTTCTTCCTCTCCAGAGCAGCTTCAAGCAGCTGATGTTTCAAAAAGTATGGTTGTGGTTGCTGGTGCTGGGTCTGGAAAAACGTTTGTTCTTCGTAATCGAATTTTGAAGCTTCTCCTCCAAGGTGAGCCACTCTCTTCAATAGTGGCAATTACCTTTACTGAAAAAGCGGCCTTGGAGATTAAATCTCGGCTAGAGCTTGCCATCTGGAGCGTGCTTCGAGAGAAGCAGTTTGAAGGAGAAACGCTCTTGCCACAGGCGCTCTCTGCGCTCCACGAGGCAAAGTCTACCCTGCAAGAGGCACAAATTGGAACTATTCATTCCTTTTGTACAACGGTGATCGGCATGGATCCGGAGCTTTCCCCCTATCCTTTTCTTGGGGATGTCCTCTCTCAGGGAGAGCAAGAAGAGCTTCTCTCTCAAGTCGTTAATGATCTATTTTTAGATCTAAAAAATCAAAAGCAGATCGATGAAATATTAGTTTCAGGGATCTCATATCCTGCTCTTTTTTCGCAAATAAAGCGATTTGTATCTTCATCACAGTTATTAAAAAAACTCTCTGCTTCTTACTACGATCCGTCGGCGCTTCTTTCTAAGATATCTCAGTTAAAAGATGTTTGGAGGAAGGATACCCACGGTATGGTTTGTCAGTGGCTTACTCCGTGGTGTAACGCACTCTGTTCATGGCTTGATGAGGAATATGCAAGGACAAAGCTTAACGATACCGAACGCGCCCATTTTGTAGAGCTTTTGCAAACGGTGCAGGCATTTCTTGCTGTTGAGGATGGTGACTGGGTGAGCTCTCTTTATGAGGTAAAAAATATTACTGAGAAGTACTATTCATCAGCAAAAATTCGGAGCAAAAACAATCCAAGAAACTATTTTAAAGAACTTCGCGACTTTCTTGAAGAGATCTCGTTTAGTGCACTTTCGCCATCTCTTGATCGAGAAGAAGAAGGAGTGCGACTTTCAAAACAGATTCTCTCTCTCTCTCGTTCCGCCTATGAAAACTACCAACAAAGAAAGGCAGTGCAAGGAGTGGTTGACTTTAATGACTTAGTTGATGGTGCCTATGAAATGCTTGTGGTGCCGAAGTCAGGATATCTGGAAACACGTCGGGAAGAGCTTTTACTGCGATTGCAAAAAACGTTTAAGCATCTCCTCATTGATGAATTTCAAGACACTGATATTTACCAATGGGGGATGTTACGAAGGATTGTCGGCACATTAAAGAGTAAAGATGCACGATCCGTTTTTGTTGTTGGTGATGAAAAGCAGGCGATTTATGGTTTTCGAGGGGGCGATGTGAGAGTGTTTCAGGAGGCGATGGAGGAGATTAAAACCGTCGGGGAAGTGCAGTTTCTTAACGATAATTACCGCGCATTGTCTCAGCTTGTTTCGTTTGCAAATAGTTTTTTCAAGAAGTTATTTTTGGTTGATTTTAATGATGATACTCCTCGGGTGAGTACGGCCGTTAAGCCTCAAGCGATGAATGCGATTCGAACCCCCTTAACAAAGGATGTGGGAAATGTCCGTATGCTCTTTGTCTCAGATGATGATCAGGAAGATTCTCATGAGGCGATGCAGATCGGAATGTTTATCTCTGGGGTGCTAGGGGATCTTGAGGGAAAAAACGGAGGAGAAAGAGAGTATCCATTACTTACGACAGAAACAAATAGTCCGACGATCGCTGTTCTTACGAGATCGGTTCGAGATCTGCTAAAAATTGCTCAAACTCTTGATGAGCTTGGGGTGCATTTTAGTATCTCCCATAGTAACGGATTTTTTGAATTAGATGAGATCGTTCAGTTTGAAAATCTCTTTCAATTCCTTAGCAATGAAGGTGATCGGATCTCACTTATTGGCATTCTTCGTTCACCACTTATAGGGTTAAGTGATCGTGAACTTGTTGATTTACAAGAGGAGCTCTTAGGGCGATGGGAAGAAGTAGAGAGTGAAGGAGAAGGAGCAATCCGTAGTGTTGTCAGAGAATCGCTTCATAGAATGCGGCAGCTTGCTAGTGGATGTAGTAGCTCAATATTTTTGGAGATCCTTTGTGCAGAGCTTCATCTTCGAGAGATCTATGAACAAACAGGGAAAGGCGAGGCATTTAAGAATATAGAGAGGTTTATCGACCTTTTGAGAAAAGCTGAACTTGATGGAGATATCTTACCGGGTGCAGGAGAACTCCTTGCCTGGTTTCAGGAGCAACGAAAAAGTGGTCACCGCTCCCCAAATGCAAATCTTACCACCCATCAGGTGGTCTTAATGACGGTTCATGGTGCAAAGGGACTTGAGTTTCCGATGGTGATCCTTCCATTTCTTGATGGAAGACGGCATCGTGATTATGATTTCATGGTTGGAGAGATGAAGTGCTTTGAAAGCGAGCAGAAGGAGGATAATTATCTTACCCTTCTAGGGGTAAGAGTCGAAAATGAAGAAGAGAGTTATCGTCGAGAAAAGACCTTTGTCGGTGAACTCATTGCAAATTCCGCTGCAGCGATACGAAGTAGTGAGGAGAGGAGAATATTCTATGTCGCTTGTACCCGAGCGAGGGACTACCTCGTGTTATCGATGAAAGAGGGGAAACGAAAATGGGCAAACGCTTCTCAAGAAAACCATCAAGATACTATATTTCACTCCGACTCTCCCGCAGTATGGCTTCGAAATATTTTACAACCCGACGACGAAGAACACCCCACAGAACTTCGCTTAGAGGGGGCTGAAGGTGAGACGATCAAAATTCCAGTTATCCGTTCATATTAATAAACGCTCTATTATTATGACTTAGAACCTCTAACAAAATGAAAA
>CAZDIO010000056.1:0-27221 GCA_964505555.1 uncultured Bdellovibrionales bacterium | reverse complement strand
CGACAGGGAAGACGATTTCTTGCCACACTAAAGTGGAATTACTTTAGTAGTTACCCCCGCCAAACGAGTTATAGCAATATCCTCCCAGACAGCTTGTTCCAGGAATACAGTCTTCATTGGTTTGACACGGTGGCAGCCAGGATGGACGGTGAGAATTGCATGCCGAAAGGCTAAAGATGATTACAATGCAACAACATAGCTTAATCATTGTCTTAAGATAATATTAAATAAATGGTTTCTCGTAAATAGAACTGAGTAAATAGCGCTGAATTGGGCGGTATGAGGATTAGGATCGGCGTTATACGCAACCGTTCAAAATCCTCATAGCGCGCCCGTAATTTTCCTCCACAATTGCCGAAATTGCCGAATTAGTTGTCGATGGCGCAGAACTGCGCAACCGGCAACGAAAGCGATTTCAGAGCTGCGAGTCCGAGTGTCGCTTTTTTGACCAGGAGATACTTGGCTCCCCAGTCTTCGGTTCTGCCACCGAGGATTATGCATCCGTCAAGAGCAGCTTCCAACGCACCAAGCGGAAAACCGATATCTGTGGCGTTAATCTTCACCACGATAAGCAGTTCGTTTGCATGGCGCATTGCTAACTCGTCGCCGCCGCCTTCAACTTCGCTCTGCTCCGGCATCTGCCATCGCTTAAATTCCGGTAAGAACTCCCGGAGTGCCAAAATTCCCTCCATGACTGTGCTGACCAACCGCTCCAGATCCGCCTTGGAGCGAGAGTTCACAGTCATAAGTGAGAATTGGCTTCGACGAAATGCCGCGTGAAGGTTTTGGAACCTTCTCTGGGTATCCGTCTCAAACCGATTGCTCAACCGACTTTCCCACTCACTTGCCAGCGTCTCCGCTGATCGGATCTGCCGCACAAGCTCTTCCGTTCCTCCTTGAACACTTGGCCGAACCCGCTCGGCCGTTTTCCTTTGAGCACGCCCTTGTTGCGTGCTCCCAACCCGCGCCTGAATGACCGCCATCTTTACGTCGCTCCTTCAGAAAAAAAAGAAACCTCCACACCATACGAGCCCACCAATTGAACTCGTCCCTAATCCCCCTACCAAAAGATGAAAGTGAAAGAACTATAATAACGCATTAAATCGATATGATTATAGTTTGAGACCGTATTTAACACAAGCAAAGAGACAATCAAAAAAGCGAGGGCCTTATTAAAATAGTTCCGCCAACATACACCTCACCCCCCCACCTCCATAAACCTCTATAGTCGATATATCAGCGATAACGATCTCCGCATGGCGAGAAAGGGCGTCGAGTTGCTTTTTTCTGTATGCAAGATGGGCTCGTGTCGACATGACAAGAAGCTTTTTTCCCTCCTTGGTCATTAGCTCCAACACATTTCCACAAAGCGAGCCAAGTTGGTCATAGGCAATCGGAATCACCTCAATCCCGGATTGGAGGAGGCTCATCTTTGCCTCCTTTCGTTGAACTGGATCCGGAATCGATTCAAGACACATAATCGCATACCCTGTGCCGATGCTCATCATCACGTTAGTATGATAGATAGCCCGCCTGCGCTCATCCTGCGCGGTAAAAACTACCGTCTTGTAACCAAGCTTCTCTCCCCAATAGGAAACTAGCTTTTCACTTGTCCGGGTTGATAAACTTGCATAAGCGATCTTTCTTACCCGATCGAGAACCAAGCTTCCTGTCCCTTCTAAATACTGATCCTTCGTTTCAAACGACGTAAGATCAAGTACCTCCGGATAGCTCTTTTTTAAATCCTCGACGATCTCGACTCGCCGTTCCTTTCGCCTATTTTCTGCCTTCATCGGATAGAGAACTAATCGCGATTCGTGGGTAGAAAACCAGTTGTTTGGAAAGATAGAATCCGGAGTTTGATTCTTTGCAATGTCTTGAAAGATCTTAACCTCTATCCCGTGTTTAATAAGGGTATCTCGTAACTGATTAAACTCAATTAACGCCCGCTCCTGAACCTCTCGTTCAGAAAAAGCATTGCTTGCGGATTGAAAAAAGTTATCTGCGGCGTTTGAAGGGTTTGAAAAGAAGCGAACCGGTTCAACCATTAAGACAGCATTTGCGCTTTGTCTCATTATCTCTTGTCTCACCGTTTCTTTGTCTCAAAGCAACAACCTTACTTGAGCATCTCCTTTCTTAACTGAGTTAACGTCGAAAGGATATTCTCAATTTTTTCTGCATCTGGAAAGGCCAACATCGGATCTTTGGCGGCTGGTTTCTCACTTTTTGATGGTTTTTTTACGGAAGCGACACTCGTTGGGCGTTCGGGAGATTGAAAGTATTCTGCCAAACTAAATTTTGGCAGTTTAAAACTGGGGAGGCATTTCATATTTTTATCATCAAGTGAGGTCTTGGCCGAAAAAAACCTATCTCCTTGCTCTCCACAAACTTTAGAAGCAGAGAGCTGACCGCAGCTATAATATTCTTGATTTTCTGGCTTATTTGGAGAATATATCACTCCTTTTCCGTCTTTTTCACACCACTTCATAATACTGGCGGAATGAACCAACTCTTTAAATGCATCAATAAAAAATGAAGTTTTTGGTACTGCCATAAAAAGCGCAAGCACCACAAAAGAAAAAACCAGAGAGGAGAATAACCCCTTCGGAGAGAACAACCGAAACATCTTTTATAACCGTACTACTGAATTTTAGACTTAGAGTCTCTAACACAACGAAAACGCCTGTCGTTGCGAGGGAAGCGAAGCAATCTCATATTACCAATAAGGGTTCGAGATTGCTTCGCTTCGCCCGGCGGCCGGGCCTCCCGGCTCGCAACGACAGGAATGGAGCGTCATTTTATGAGAGGCCCTCACATCTTTATCGTGAAAAAAAACTATGACCTTGAGAAGATCTTCTTCTTTAAAGAAAATCAGAGTCAAATATATCGGTTTCTAGGGATATCCGTAGGGAATGAAAAAGTTGGTCTTTTAAGTTTAAATACAGTTGAACACAGAGTTTCACAGGGTTACACAGAGGAAAAAATGGTTTTTTGAATTTAACTCTGTGTTCAATAAACAAACACTACCCCTGTTTTATCCCCTCAATCTCTATATCAATAGTCGCCTCCTCTCCCACAACAAGAGCTCCTGTTTCCAACACCTTATTCCATGTAAGTCCAAAGTCTTTACGATTAATCTTTGTTGAAGCACTAAACGCTGCACGCTCATTCCCCCAGGGATCTTTTGCTGCACCCTGGTACTTAACATCAAGCACTACTGGCTTTGTCACTCCGCGAATTGTAAGCTCACCAACAACTTTAAAGCTATCACTCGTAATATCTTTTATCTCCTTACTAACAAATGTCATCTCAGGAAACTTGGTCACGTAAAAGAAATCCTCGCTACGCAGATGCTCATCTCGTTTTTTTTGCTCAGTGTTAATACTGCTAACATTTATCTTTGCCTCAGCCTTTGCGGCTGCAATGTTTTTCGGATCAAATTCAACGGTTCCAGAAAGATCCGTAAACCGACCCGGCACAGTGGAGATCGCCAAATGTTTAATCTTAAACGCAGCAGTACTGTGGTCCGGATCAATCTTATATGTTTCTGCAAATGCAGAACTAACGGCGGTAAGTGAAAAAATTAATATCAACAAACGATTCATGGTCAGCTCTCCTATGAAAGTGAAAAGGTTTGAGTAATGATCTTAAGTTAAGCATAACAGCTAGTAACAGCGAAATTTTTTATATTACCCCGGGGGACGCACTAGCCACATCTCACCAACCTAAGATCCATCAAAAATAATCTAAACGTTTCATGAGCACTTTTGTCGACATTCAACCATAACCTCTACATGGGCATGAACGACCTAAACGAACTATTCGTTGCGACTATAAATCGCTTCCTCTCTATGCTTGGGTTTGGCGGAATGGGTGCAAGTGGTGGTGGAAACGGCAAACTAAACTATAAAGCTACCTATCAACACCAATTAGTTGAGGAGTACCAACGAGTTTCCCGAAAAAAAAACAAACCCTCTCAAAGGCTCTCTGTTCAACCTAAATCAGGATCGAAACAACGCTATTCAACTCCACTTGCAAAGCGAAGACGGACAGGAAGCACTTCTCAAAAGTTACCCCGACCAAGCCTCGGTCGACGATGAAAATAAAATTAAGCTGATATTGATAGATTAGTGTGGAAAACTTCGGTAGTACCCGCTTCCCTTAAGATACTTGCTTGAAAGTTCGCGAACCTCATTCATAACGATTCCAAAAATACGCTCAGCTTGGATACTCTTAATTGTATCCTGTGCGAGTTCCTTCCGTCGTGGTCCCCGAACAACTAAGAGTGAGGTATCAACGAGTGAACTAATGGTGATCGGCTCAGCACAAAGTTGGACCGGTGGGGTATCGACAACAGTATATCGATACTCAAGACGAGCGATATTCAGAAGATCAGCAAATGCAGGCCTGCGTACAAGCTCTGCCGGATCTCCTAAAAAATTACCCGCTGGAAGCACATCAAGAGTAGGACTTACAGACACAACACACTCTTCAAATGCTCGCTTTCCAGTCAAAACGTTCGTAAGTCCCGGCCGCTCACTTAAATTAAAAAAGCGATGCACCGAAGGCTTTCGAATGTTGGTATCAATAAGAAGCGTTTTACAAAGTGGATCAGCACTGAATGCTCGCGCTAAATTTACCGCCGTAACACTCTTTCCCTCTTTGGGAAGGCTACTGAGCACCGAAATTACTCGGTACCTCTTTGAGCCTTCATTTGCACGCGTTATCTTTGCACACAATACTCGGAAACGTTCCGCAGCGGGGAAATCAATAATTTGTCCTTCGGGAAGTAAAATCGTGCCGTCAAATGGTGCTGCGTGTGGTGCTGGCATCTTTTGGAGGAGCTGACTTACCGATCGCTCTTGTTTAATGCTTACAACGCCCATGTGCTACCTCCGGTATAGAGCATCAGCAAGCTTACAATCCCTGCGATCGCCACAGCAAAAGAAACATATGAAAAAATCTTTTTTCCAAACCCAAGCGGCGCATTCATTGGCGGAATGGCCACAATCACCGGAAGACCTGTTTGCTCTTCAAGAAGATCTTTTCTTTTAAAAGCTTTTCGATAAACTGCCCCAGAAATGAGGGAGACAACAGAAAATAACACTAAAAAGGCAACAAACAGCGCACCGAATGTAAAGAGGGTTTTAACCTGAATAAGATCAGAGGGGATTTGCAGCAATATAAAATCTATAATCGCTTTTGGGGAGGCTTTTACAAATGCGGTAACAAAATCATTTCCAAACTCAATACCGAGCCAGAAATGGAGGATGCTACTTCCAACTAAAACACCCACCAGCAAGAGGATAGCAAATACGCTGTATCGAATGAGATATCTTGTAATTAAGAAACGCATACCTAGAACTACTTAAGAACAACTTATGATCTTGTGACTCGAAGCAGGCCACACGTTGGGACCACTTACCTTACCTCGTTCTTATCACCAGAGGTTATGCGGGGAATCCCACAAAAAGATACTTGATGAGAAAAAGATCAAGTAAAAAACAGCTCGATTAAAACCAAAGACAATTTACAAAGGCTGAAATCCAGAAGCATTTAAAACACTTAAGGATTTCAGCCTTACTGGCAAGAAAGCCTACCAGCGGTTTCCACCACCGCCACCGCCTCCTCCGCCGCCACCACGACCACCACGGTGACCACCACCGCCTCCTCCGCCGCCACCGCCGCCGCCGCGACGTGGACCACCACGACCGCCGCCACCACCACCGCCGCCGCCACTTCTTTCAGTGCGGGGACGTGCTTCATTCACAACAATAGCGCGGCCTTTAAGCTCTGTTCCATTGAGGTCAGCAATCGCCTTTTCACCAGCTTCTTTGCTTTCCATCTCAACAAAGCCAAATCCCTTTGATTGCCCTGAATACATATCACTGACTATCTTTGCTGAGGTAACTCTTCCAAACGCCGAGAAAGCAGTACGGAGATCCTCTTCATTCACTTCGTATGCTAAATTTCCAATATAAATGTTCATCATCCTTTCCTATTCAATTGTCGTCCCATTTATTCTTCCAGTAGCTGTTCTCAAAATGCATACCGCAGTGAACAAAGGGCAGTTCCATTAAAGGCAGTCATTGTCTCTTAAATACTTGGAAAAAGCAAGGAAGCAATGGATACCGGAGCTGCCAAGTGGCGTAATCACCCCTTATATCCTCCCTATTAAACTACAAGGACGTCTAGAAACTGCTTTTCTTTGCATTTCTCACAGCACATTACCGACGCTTCTACACATAATAACAGTATACAAGTCCGCGGTGCGGGCTATTACCAATTTAATTTACTTTTCTTAAGAAGGAGTTTGAGCATGAGCGGAGCAGTGCGCGGTCCAAGCGGAGAGGTAGTAATGAGAAGCGTTAAGACCTCTTCCACAATTCCAGAGCAACAAGCTAAAATGCCTACCCCTATTGATGTTGCACCAACTCTTACTTTACCCCCGGCAAGTTCATCAGGCACTGCTGCACAGATCGCCGAAAACACGAGACTTGCGCGAGCATACGGACAGATCAAGGCACCAGAAACTGAAGGTGTTGCTTGGAGTTGGAAAAGAGATGAACGTGTAGGAGGCCTTGTTACCAACGCCAAAGCTGCGGCAACAGCTTTCCAAACAATTCGTGATCAAAACAGCAACTGGGACCAAGCTCTAAACGAGTTAAAATCCTCGAGACCCGTGCCCCCAGCAATTACGAAATTAGACGATCTCCAAAAACTTCACCTTCAACAACAGGGTGACCTTATTGAATCCCACAAGAAGGCTTTTGAAGAGCAGATTAATTTACAAAAACCAGAAAGGGACCACCTCACAAACCAATTCCACCAAGCACGTGAAAACATTCTAAAATCATATGAAGGACGAGAGCACACCGTAGCATTTAAGAAAGCTATGAGACTCAACGAACGAAACTATGGTGATGCGATGTCAAACCTTGATCGTTCTTTGAAAAACTACGGCGAGGATCAGGGCTTTGAATTTGCAGAACTCCAGGAGAGACAACAAGAAGAGTTTAAATCTCATCTTGATCAGTGGAACGAGTTTGGTGCCAAAATGAGCGCCTGGGATAAGTCGGCTGTTGAAACCGGAAACGCAATTGTCATGACCTATAGCGAAGAGCTCGCCGCAGCAAAAGATTATAACGGTGCCACAAAAAACTTACGTGGCACTCTGGGACAGATGATGCGTGGACGAAAAACTCCAGAGAAAGAGGCATTTATTGCAGAAGCAAAACCGCTAGCAGAAAACGGTATTGACATTAAGCATCACGAAACAGAGATCAATAGAATGATCGCCAAACGGATCGCCCGACTTGAAGCGATCCGCTCAGGTCAAGAGTAGTCTTCTACTTGTTGTCATCCCCGGTTTGCGGGGATGACAGTCACCGATAATCCTTAAAAAGCAACCCTCTGTCACGAGAAGCCGGAAGGCCTGGCCTCCCTCCAAGCGATACGAGGCAACCTGGAATGACGACCCACCCTGTCGTTGCGAGCGCAGCGAAGCAATCTCGAACTATCTACGTAATCCGAGATTGCTTCGCTGCGCCCGGCGGCCGGGCCTCCCGGCTCGCAACGACAGGGTGGCAGTTACTTTCGAGATATTCTTTATTTAATAGCTGCTATCTCCCTTTGTCTCTTTTTGTTACGAGCCGGGAGGGCTGACTACTAGGCGAAGCGCGGCAATCTCTTATTAAACAAGTAAGAGATTGCCGCGCGAAGTTTCCCCAGAGCAAAGCGTGGGGCTCGCAATGACAAGGGTGCAGATTTTTAATATTGTCTTTGAAAAAATTTCATGTGATAAGCCACCAAGGACAAGTCATCTTACTTGCCTTAAGTAGTTCTCAATCGATTCGATTGAGCGATCTTTTACTTCTGACGTTTTGATGGAAGACCTATTTTGCTGCTTCTCGTTAAAGAGCATGAGCTTTCTTACGAGAAGCGGCGCTTTGGGAAACTGTTTTAGTGTGTTTTAGAAGTGGTTTCCTTGTAGGTTCTTTCCTGTAATTTCAAGAAAATCTCACCTGATATTTATAAAAGTCGGATATGTGCCATGAGGCATTAACTTAATGTTTCATGGCACATATCCGGCTGTTGAAGCTACGAAACTTCGTCCCGTCCCCACGGTTCGGTTTCTTTCCCTTTCGTTGGTCGGATAGTGTGCAACAACCACATCTCAAACTGGGAGAATCACATGAAAGCATGTACGATCGGTCGATACGCCGCATGTTGCGGAATTGCCATGTGTTGCTTGCTGGTTCTTGGTGCCGCCCCGGCCCAAGCAGCAGACAACTCGACGCATGCGGTCACACAAGCCGTCGTTACTGACATGACGGCGCAGAATACGGCCACCATTGAGCAGGCCGTACCCAGGATGAAAGAAGTGCAAGCCGTATCGGTTCTGAATCGGGCAACGGCAACAAGCCCGCCTTTCGTCGCAGAAGTTTGCAGCGGCACGCCACCTCTCAACGTCGAGAATTGGACGATGTCGACGACCATTGCCGTACACGACATGACGGCAGCGTTTACCGAAGCGACGATCCGAACCGACCAACACCAGCCGATGGAAGTAATTGGCGGTGCCCAAACGATGGCCGAAAGCGTGATGAAATGTCCCCCGATGACGGGCTTCGGGCAAGCGATGCAAACCTCCGAGTTGGCGACGCACACCATGAAGACGACCGCAGCGAGTGGACAAAGCCTGACGATGACGGCGATGGGCAACTGCGCGCAGACACTGACAACGAATCGCGGTGTACTGCTCATCAAAACGATGACCACCCTGCTTCAGTTCGGCAGCGGGTGAAGTGGCGTCGTAATAGATGGACTCCCAAGTCCATCTCCTGAGTAATCCGTGGGGACGGATACGAAGAATTAGGAGCGGCGCTCTGGGATTTTCTCGCAAATTGCAGAACCCGGAGCGTCGCTCTCTTTTTTTTCTTATCTTCTAAGGAGATATCAAATTTCAAAAAACCATTTACAACCCCAAGGAGGGAGGAATGAGAACATACGAAATTCTCGAAGAAGCTGGTTTGCGTGCACGTGCTTATTGTGAACAGATCCAGTCTCGAAATGTTACCCCTTCTCCTCAAGCGCTAGCAAAACTTGTTGAACTTGGCGGAGCGCTTCCTGAAACACCCACCGACGAAAAGGTCGTTCTTTCCATCCTCGATGAGATCGGCTCACCGGCAACTATCCACAGACAGTCAGGGAAGAATGATCGCAGATGCCCTTCCAAAGCTTACTCCACAAACGATAGTTTGTACTCAGGTTGGAAATGTTAACACTGGCGCCGTTGATCCCCTCGAAGAGATTATCCCCAAAGCAAAAGATGGAGGTTCATGGGTCCATGTTGATGGAGCTTTTGGTTTGTGGCTCACCGTTGACCCGAAACGAAAATCGCTTACCCGAGGAATTGAATTAGCCGAAAAGATGGAACATGCTGGTGCGGTGGAACCCTCTGGCAAGGAAAGTCAGCAATGAGAATCAGTGTCTCATCGTGGGCAACAACCAAAGAAGAAGTAGAACGTAGCCTCGAAGCGATCATTCGCATCGCACGGAAGATTAAAAAGTAGGACTATAAAACGCCTAAAACTTGGCAAACGAACGAAACATTTGTAAAGTCTTTAGATGAACACAGAGTTTCACAGGGTTACACAGAGTTTGGGGAAAAATAAAACTACTGAGATCCTAATGGAGCGCTTGTTTCAATAACAGTAACCAAAGATTCTAATTAATCTTTCCTAAACTCTGTGTAACCCTGTGAAACTCTGTGTTCAATTAAAACAGCGCCCAATCTAAAACTACACCTTTTACGACGCACAGCTTTCTTCCGGATCACTAAGCGCTGCACAGACAAGAGTAAGCACCAGATACTGCCAATTGGCGATAACTTCAGGTTTCATAAGAATCGTCTGCCCCATCGTCAGGAGAAACATCAATAAAGATGTTAAGGCCCATACCTTACGTTGCTTTTTCCCCCAGAGAATAAGGAGCGCTAACACTGGTTCTGCAACAATTATCAACCAGCCAAGAAAAACATTTAAAGTATGTGGAGACCAGGTCTTATCAAACTCCGTCGTAATATGCCCAACAAACGCCTCTGGCCCGATAACAACCCATTTCACAAGACCAACATAGAGCAACCACAATCCAAAAAAGAGCCGCATCCCGCAAAGAAAAAATTGACGGGTGTCATAATTGGAGCATTTCATTTTCCTCTCCTCCTCTTGTCGAGTAAATATTCAGCTCAGAGCGACACACCAACCTAGCACTGCCTCCCTCTCCCTAACAAACAGTTTACAAACGAAGCAGAACGGCAAAGAAAGAGCTGATCCTTTGCTTTTGTGCCTCTAAGATGCAAATTCCTCGGAAATGCGGTATAAATAAACTCCTTTCTCTAGTTGTTCTTTGAAGTCTTAAAACTTTACTTCGGTAGTCAATATATACGTAGTCGCCCCACGTTTTCCTTGCAGAAAAGGCGGGGCGCTACACTTGAAACGAGAGGTTTTAAAGAGGGTCACTCTTTGCTTGTTTTAGGTGTGATTGTACGAAAGGACTCTTGCAATGTCGAAGAAACTACCAAAAACGATGCGACATCGAATGGGGACAAAGTCCCGAGCTGCAAACCGAACGTCGCAAAAGCCAATAGTTGCGATCATCGGACTCGGCAGTCTGGGATTGGCACTCGCAAAGGCGATCGCCGCTAGAAACAAGTACGAGATCCGAGGATTTGATCGGAACCAACCGAAACGTCAGGAGTTTAGCAAACTCCCCGGAGCAACCGCCGTGCGCAGTATCAAGACTGCGGTTCAAGGTGCAAAGATCGTCTTGATCTGCGTCAAACCGGCCAATATCGACACGGCCTGTAAGGAGATCGGAGAAGCCGTCACTAAGGCAGGAACTGATCCGATTATCGTTTCCACCGCAGCAGCGGTTCCTGTCAAACACATTGAGAAGTGCTTGGGAGCCGATGCGCACACTGTCGTACGGGCGATGCCCAACCTACTCATCGAAGTTGGGGCAGGCACCGTTGGGATCTACGGAGAAAGCACAAAGGCCGTGGAAGTTGTCTCCAAATTCTTCTCCCGCTTTGCAACGGTCCAACGTGTGGCAAAGGAGGAGAGAATGCATGCGGTGACAGCTATCGTCGGCAGTGGGCCCGCGCTGATTGTCGAACTGATTCGGGCATTCAAAGATGCCATGGTTCAGGCAGGGACTCCACACGCAGAGGCCCTTGCCTTTGCCCTGGCCATCTTCGAGGGCACAGCAAAATGGGCACGCAAACGAAATGACGTACACCTTGCGGCGCTCATTGATCTGATCACCTCGCCCGGAGGCACAACGGCAGAGCTTATGCTTCGCGTCCGGGAAAAGGGAGTGCACGCGGGCATCCAGACCGCTATCCAGGCGGCAACAGAGCGAAGTCAGCGAATGGCGCAAACCTACGCTGCTTAAGTCCAGCAAAGGAATTCAGGCCACCATCTCGGCACTCGTGCCGAGATGGTGGCCTACTCTTGGTTCTCAGTTTACAAGTGTAGAGCTCGTTTCATATTGAATTTATTCAAACTCTGTGAAACCCTGTGAAACTCTGTGTTCAATAAAATTTCTCACCTTCAAGACCATAACCTTTTCCCAAACAACAAGGCTCCTACAGATCAACAAAGATCTTAAACCCACCATAAGCCATCCGCTTATGATCAAAAGGCATCGCCTTCATGTCCATCATCTTTGCAAGGCGTGGATCTTTCATCACCTTTTTATTCACCGCATCACGATGCGCACGGGACTTAAATACCACCCACGCAAACACCACCGTCTCTCCTTTCTTAACTTTCATCACCCGTGGAAATGGCAGCAAGCCCTTCACATTAAGATCCTCCCCAACGCTCTCCCGATATTCAAGCGCCCCATGCTCACGCCAAATCTTCCCCGCCTTCTGCGCAATACGCTGGTACCTCCGCAAATTCTTCTTCGGCACCGGCAAAACATATCCATCTACGTAACGCATAAATCCTCCATACTTAGTTGGTTTATTTATTCCTCTGCGTTCCTTCGCGTCCTCTGTGAATCCTCTGCGTTAAATAAAAAAAGGGTTGGTATTTACTATAACCCGCGCCTCCATCAGCGCCATTGAGCAGATCTCTCCCTCCTACTGCACAGGAGCAGTCTTCGAGAGATCAACAATCGCCCTCAACCCACTATTTTCAAAACTCAGTCCAAAGTTAGCCGCAGCGATGTTGCTAAAAATAAGTGCCTGTGAAGGCCCCTCTTTTTCTTGTGCAGGATGTCCATACAAAGAGGACTCCATCGTTTGCCACTGTTCATTCCATACATACGTTCCCCCACCTGGAGCGTAAAGTTGAGTATGCCAAATGTTTTCATAAAGTTGCTGTGGGTCTTTCTCTGGATACTTACGTTTTAGTTCATTAAGAATAGGAATATTTCGCCATGCGCTGAGCTTCATCATATCTCGGGAGCTTTCATTTATAAGAGGATGAAGAGTGGTCATGAAACGTTTATCAACTCTTGCACCGAGGTTTTTTCCAAGCCAGATCGGCAGCGGCGCTTTTGGAGGGGTTTTCTTCCGCTCAAGCGCTTGCTTAATTAACTTTTCACTCAGTGTTATTACCAGCGAATTTGGAGTAACGGCGTAGTACAGAGCTGGGGTGATACTTGGTCCATTTTGCGAACCGGGAAGAGGGGTCGCTGAAGATACTTTTACATACTGCTCACCGTTATGAGTTGGATTTTCCCATACCGTTAATCCCGGCGCACTCTGATTGGCAAAAGCTCGAAGTGAAGTTAAAAACACCGTAAGCTTCAGAGGATCCTTCACCGCAAGTTGAAGAGCCACAGGGGTTTGAGCATAGTTTTCAGTAAAAAATTTCTCCTTCTCTTTTGCCTTATTTAAATCATCCCAAAATGGATCTTCATCGAAATACAGCGACAAATAATTACCAATCCATCCCAGGGGATTGGCAACTCCCGCTGCAACAACAGTAGTAAACCCTTCTGCTTGACGAACAAGCGGAGATTGGCCGTTTAGAGATAAAGCAAAGTGAAAAATAGCCTCCGGATGTGGATCTCCAGAATGTTTCTGAAGCTCCTCCCCACTTGAGACATCCACCAGCGTTCGATACTCACTATTTACAATTAACGGCATAATCGTAAGATCCGCTTGGAGTTTTTCAGGCTTTACGGTGAAGCGTAATGCTATCGGATCAAAATACTGCTGCCAGTTCTGCTGATAGGTGTCACGAAAACGAACATACGCATCAATTTCTCCCTGACTCGCCTTCTCAAGCGGAAGTTCCGCAATAGGGGTAAGAAATTTCAGGTTCCCATACTGCTCAGAAGACACCCCTTCGTTCGTAAGAGAGAGCTTCCCCATCCACGATGGAATGTTGGTATCAGGAAGAGGCTCTGGTTGCGCTACTCCTTTTACGAGACGATCGAGGTGCTGGGCATGGAGATCAGAGATCACCGCCGCGGCACGGGTGCGTCTTGATGCCGCAATACGCCATTTCGGTCCACACCATTTTCTAATAGCTGCATCAGGAACGATCAACAAACCACTCTCATTTTCATCTCCAAGTGTGTAACGATTACGAAAATATTTATACTCCCCAAGAGAAGAAAGCGCGGCGCGCTGCTTCTTTTTTGTAAGCACGATCTGCTTAAGTTGTGCGTATGAATTTGAAACTATGACCGTAGAATCAATGGTCGCCACATACGATGAGAGCCCACGCCCTTCTGAGGTAATAGAAAAATACGAAATCCCCTCGATAGTATCCTTTGCTTGTTTCGCGGTGGAGAGCTCTTTGCTTGCTGCCAAATGCTTTTGCTCAAAGTAAGCAGTAATAACCTCTGGGGTTTTTGTTTCAAACAACAATGCTAAATCCGTTCCAGTTCGAAAATAGGGATCTGACCCCGTAAGCGCTACGTTTGTAACCACCATCGGCCCAACAATACGAGTAAACTCATTAGCCCCCACACAGAGCTGCCTTTCATAATGACTCTGTGACAAGTTATCTTCAGAACGGTCCTCCAAAATCGCTAAAAGTGGCGAAGCTTGAGTATTTGCTTCATCTACAAGTGCCATAAGATCCTGAAAGCGCGGAAAAAACAAAACATACTGGTCATCGGGGATAAACGCTGAAAGGGGATCAAGCGCAGGGTTTGCTCCCGCCGTTAGCGCTTGCCAGTCAAACTCCCGAATTGTAATTCCACTGACAGTCGAGAGCTCTACCGCACCAGCATCCATACTATTAACTGCAAGGAGTCGATCAAGTTGTAAATTCTCACTCATCGCTCGTCCACCACTGACCATCGCATAGGTGTCATCAAGCGAGCCCGAACCACCGTTAAAACCCCGTCGCGACCTTCCTGGTGGAGGGAGCGGCGTTGAGGGGTTTGTTCCCAGAGATTTTTTATTCATCGTATCTACAACATGACGAAAATACGAACCTCCAGGAATGTTTTGAGATTGAAGATATTGGTAGTAACTCCGCTTTGCTTCAATAAAGGCAGACTCAAGTGTTCCGTTTGCACTTGTTGTGGTAAATTCAAACACCCCCTCACTCATCCCACTCAGATCCGGCTTTACAACAAAAAGCTTCCCTTTGACTGGAGTTCCACCCGGCGCCTTGACGATCAGTTCTTCGCTACATCGAGAAGAAAAATTGTTTATGTTTTGGTTTGGCTGATTGCTCCCAGAATTACACCCAATAAAAGCCTCTCCCTTTCCGATCACCACAGCATAGGAACGAAGCACGGAATTGATCCGCCAATTTCTTGCAGATCTCCGAGTTGGTTGATCCGTTGAGGAGGAAGCTATATTTGGAAGAAATTTACTTACCGGAGCAGAATAATATGTGTCTTCTCCTTCTGCGTTCCTCGCAAGTGAACTGATGAGAAACAGGGGCAAAAATACAAAAGAGATGTATTTAGTATTCATAGTAACAAAATGGTATCAAGATCTGGGATGCTTAACAAATCTCTTTTCATTCAGGATCAAAGCTCTCCGTATCTAATAGAAAACGCTCTCTCCGCGATCACCAGCGATGGGACGTTTGCAAATACTTATGCTATGGTTAAACTTAGAAAAAATGATAGATGACCGATCTTTAAAACAAGTAGACGATAAAAACCCTTTGTCTAGGGAAAACCACCCCCTCTTTGAAGTCACCGAAGAGATAACTACTGGGCGCACTTCTGAGATTCCACTCCGTTCAGAAATTTTATCCAGAGAAGCTCTCATCCTTCTTGCAAATACCCTTGGAAACGATCACGATGTGACCTTCTACCCACGGCACGCTGATACAATCTATCCGCGCTTTGAAGAAAACGTTCGTATTCTTGAAAAAGCATACTTTATTCTTGCCGATGCGGCGAAAACAAAACAACCCCTCACCCCGGGAGGAGAATGGCTTCTTGATAATTACCACCTCGTTGAACAACAAATTAAAGAGATTAGAAAGCTCCTCCCAAAGGGATACTATAAGAAACTCCCTACCCTTGCCTCTTCCTTTTCTACGATCCGGGGAACTCCACGAGTGTATGCCTTAGTACTTGCCATTATTTCACACACTGATGCTGTTGTTGAAGAAGCACTGCTTTCTGATTTCATAGCCGCCTATCAATCAAAGCAGCTTCTCTCTATCGGAGAGCTTTGGGCGTTTCCAATTATGCTCCGACTGGCGCTTATTGAAAATCTGCGAAGACTCTCAGCAATTACTCTTGCTGCTCGTGATGCAGAGCAGAGAATTGCGGTGCTCATTGAGAAGATACTCGGCAATACTGGGCAAGGCAGCGAAGAACGAATGGGAACAACAATACTTCTTGATCTTGCTGCCGTTATAAAAGAGGAAGGTGAAGAGCTCACTCATGCAGCAAGTGCCTTTATTATCAGACAATTGCGTGCGTATGGCCCACAGGGCGCATTAGCGCTTCATTGGTTTGAGCAGTGGCTTGCTGAAAAAGGCCTTACAGAAAAAGATTCTCACGCTGAAGATCTTCTCCGCGAGGAGTGGCTTAGTAAAGCTGCAAATCAGATCTCTATTGGCAACAGCTTCACCTCACTAAAAGCGATTCTCTCTATTGATTGGCTCACCTGGTTCGAAAAAAATAGTGCGGTTGATGCAATGTTTCGTCAAGATCCGTTAGGGATATATGAACATTGCGATTTTACGACTCGTAACCGATATCGGTCACAGATTGAACAACTTGCTCAAAAACTAAAACGGCCCGAAATCGAGATCGCCGCAAGTGTTTTATCCTTTACTGAAGAAAAAGCAAAAATCGCTCTTGCTCAAAAAGAGACTCATCACGAAACTCCACCTGAGAAACTATCACACATCGGTTACTATCTCATCGACGAGGGGGCTCCACTTTTTAAAAAGCACCTCGACTTAGAATCAACCATTTGGGAGAAGGTGAAAAAACCCTTTCCGATGTGGCTAAGGTTTCCTCTCTACCTTTTCGCAATTTCAATAGCCACCATAGTGCTCCTCTTTGTATTAAACTTAAGCCTCTCTTCCTCTCAGTTGAGTATCCCGGTGTATGCCACCGCTCTTTTTCTTCTTTTCTTTCTTGTAAATGATTTAGGAATAAATATCGTCCACTGGATAGCAGCAGAGCTCTTGCCCCCCTCTTTACTTCCCAAGCTCGATCTGAGCGCCGGAGTACCTGCGGCTTACCGAACAATAGTCGCGGTGCACTCTATTTTGCGCGATCAAGAAACGATCACCAAAGCAGTGGAGTTTCTTGAAGTACGCTTCCTTGCAAACTCAGATAGTAATATTTTATTTGCTCTCCTTGCCGACCTTCCCGACGCTGATACAGAAGTAACCCCTGAAGACAGTGAGCTTATTGAATTTGCCACTCTCTGTGTTGAGGAATTAAACAAACGTTACTTTGCAAAAAAACAACCTCAATTTTTCCTCCTGACAAGAAAAAGAGTGTGGAACAGCTCACAAGGACGTTTCATTAGTTGGGAAAAAAAGCGTGGTAAAGTAATGGAGTTTAACCGCCTGCTTTTGGGATTTGAAGATACAAGCTTAAAAATCGAGGTTGGAGATCCTCAATTTCTTACGGATATTAAATACGTCATCACCCTCGATGCAGACACCGCCTTACCTCATGGCTCAGCAAAGCGGATGATCGCCACCATTGCTCACCCACTCAATGCTCCAACATTTGCTTCCTCTGTCAACGCTTCTCCTCAGGTGGTAACAGAAGGTTATGGCATTATTCAACCCCGCCTCTCGGTTTCCCTCGCCAGTGCTCAGGCAACGTTATTTTCAAAAATCTTTGCCGGTGACGGCGGAGTCGATCCTTATACCCTTGCTGTATCAGACATTTATCAGGATTATTTTCACGAGGGATCTTTTTTTGGGAAGGGAATCTATGATCTTCAGGCCTTTGCTCGCGCACTTGAAGGGCGAGTTCCAGAAAATACACTCCTCAGTCATGACCTTTTTGAAGGTCTTTTTGCACGGGCAGGGCTTGCTACCGATATTGAACTCTATGATGAATTTCCAAGAGCCTACAATACATTTGCAAAACGTCAACACCGTTGGGTACGTGGAGATTGGCAACTCCTTCCTTGGATTATTGGCAAAGCTCCCACCCGCTCAGAAATCGGCAAAACGTCGACTTCCAAAGACTCATCAATCTCACCACTGGGACAATGGAAGCTCCTTGATAATCTTCGAAGAAGTTTGATCGCTCCTCTTTGTTTTATATTTTTAATCTTTTCTTGGGCGTTCCTTCCAGACTCTCCACTCTGGTGGACAGGTATTGTTTTTATTGTCATCGCTTTTCCAGTCTATGCCCAACTGGCAACGACAATTATTACTTCACCGTTTGGTATGTCATTTTCAGGGTATGCTCGTGAGTGCGGGAGAAAATTAAAAAATAACTTTATTCAGGCAGTGCTAATCTTTATCTTTCTCCCTTACCAAGCACTCCTCATGAGCCATGCAATTGGCATCACTCTCTATCGCCTCTTTGTATCGAAGAAAAACCTTCTGGACTGGGAGACTGCCTATCAAGCAGAACGAAGACTCGGCACTGGGTTTGGTTCCTTTCTTCGTGAAATGCTTCTTGCCAATCTTTCAGTGCTACTTACCGCGATCCTTCTGGCAACGACAAATCCTTCCCAACTTATTTTTGCAAGTCCAATTCTCTGTCTTTGGTTTTTATCTCCTTGGGTTGCATATTGGATAAGTAACCCTCACACCGCTCGCGGACTCCTCCTTACGGATGAAAAACAGGAGCGCCTTCAGAAGATTGCTTTTAAAACGTGGAAATTTTTTGATGATCTCGCCTCTGAAGAAACTCACTATCTTATTCCTGACAATGTGCAGCTTTTTCCCAAACGAGTAGTCGCTTATCGAACTTCACCCTCAAATATCGGGCTTCACTATTTGAGCATTTTAACAGCAGTAGATCTTGGTTTTATTACCCCACTTGAGGCTGGAAGAAAAATCCGCGCCTCACTTGAAACGTTAATGAAACTAGAGAAGCTAAACGGCCATTTTTATAACTGGTATGACATCCGTTCCCTCACCCCTCTTGAGCCTCGTTACGTCTCCACCGTTGATAGCGGAAATCTCATTGGCCACCTAATCGTAGTAAAAAATGGGGCAAGAGAATTACTCTCAAAGCCATCTTTGAGCGACGACAGTGAGGAAAGGTTGGAACTCCTTACTTTCATTACCACCACGTGTGAATTAATTATCAAAAATACTGATTTTAAATTTTTATATAACAAAGAACGAAAGCTTTTTACTATTGGCTACCAGGTTACTGAGGGGAAGTTTGATAACTCCTATTATGATCTTCTTGCCTCAGAAGCACGTCTTACCTCGCTTCTAGCAATCGCCAAGGGCGATATTCCTCTGGAACATTGGTTTGTGCTGGGAAGACCACTCACTCGCACTCCGGGTGGAAAAGCACTCCTTTCATGGAGTGGTACGATGTTTGAGTACTTGATGCCGCTTTTAGTCACAAAAGATTTCCCAAACACCATTCTCCATGAAACCTATAAGGCGATAGTGGAAACACAACGCATCTACGCAAGAACGCGCGGCGTTCCCTGGGGTATTTCGGAATCTGGATATGCCGGTGTAGATTTTGAGCATACCTATCAGTACCGAGCATTTGGTGTGCCTGGACTTGGATTAAAAAGAGGTCTCTCTGAGGACTTTGTGATCTCTCCTTACTCCACCTTTTTAGCGATGATGGTTACTCCGCATGAAGCTTTAAAGAATATCTCTCGACTCGAAGATGCGGGGCTGAGTGGCGAATATGGTTTTTATGAGTCTATTGATTACACTTCGGAGCGTCTCAGTAGAGAAGAAGGAGCTCATATTGTCAGGTCCTTTCTTGCTCACCATCAAGGAATGATCCTTCTCTCTCTTAACAATGTACTAAACGAAAACATTCTTCAGACGCGTTTTCATAGCGATCCTTTAATTCGCGCTGTCGAGCCACTCCTTCAGGAGAAATTTCCTGAACGCTCTCCTCTCACAGTTCCTCATCATGCAGAGATCACCTATACCGAACAACAGGAGGAAGGCTTAAAAGAAACCTGGTCTGAAACAATCACCACTCCGCACACTATCTTACCGCGCACACGGGTACTTTCAAACGGTTTTTATAGCCTGATGATTGACAATGCCGGTAGTGGTTTTAGCTTTATTCCTGGAATGCAGATCACCAGATGGCATGAAGATTCGTTAAGAAATTATTTAGGAAATTATGTCTTTGTTAAAGATTTAGATACAAACAAAATCTGGTCTCTTACCTACCAACCCTCCAGACAACAACCAGAATTTTATGAGGTTATTTACAATCCAGACAAAGTCGAATTTAAGCGAAGAGACTTCGATATCGCCCTTCATACCGAAATTACGATCTCTCCTGAAGATAATGTCGAGGTAAAAAAGATCACTGTCACAAACCTCTCTCGAAGAAATCGAAATCTCCAGTTTACAAGCTTTGCAGAGATTTGCTTAAATGCCGCCCAAGCAGACGCTGTTCATCCAGCATTTTCCAAACTCTTTGTAGAAAGTGAGTTTGTTCCAGAAATAGAAGCACTCATCTTTACCCGAAGACCACGCTCCGCAGATGAAGCACGAACCTACCTGTTGACGATGCTTTCAATGCCTATCGTCTGGGGCAAAGTAGAATACGAAACAAATCGAGAGGCGTTTATTGGTCGTGGACGAAACATTAATCACCCCATTGTGTTTGATGAAAAAAACCGTTCATTAAGTTCCACAATAGGGACCGTTCTCGATCCAATCGCCTCTCTTCGAACCCGAGTTGAGATTCAACCAAGCAGTTCTCAAACGCTCTCTTTTATTACCGCTATCGGAAAAACTCGAGAAGATGTGCTCTTCTTAGCTGAGCGCTACAACGATACCCGCACCGTCACTCGTGCCTTTGAAATGGCTTGGAGTAAAAGTAATATCGAATTTCGAACCGAACAGATCTCTATTCGTCAAAGTCACCTCTATCAACATTTAGCTAACGCTCTCTTTTTTCAACACAAAGTGCTTCGTTGCGAACCACAGCTTCTCTTACAAAATCGTCTGCAACAATCCGGCCTGTGGCGTCTGAGCATATCTGGAGATCTGCCTATTGTGCTTGTGTCAATTACCGATCTTCTCCACCTCAAGCTAGTCCGGGAACTCCTGAAAGCACATGAATATCTTCGTCATCGAAATGTATTTTTTGATTTAGTAATCATCAATGAGCATGGAGATGGATATCTTCAAAATGTCAGCACGGGTATGGAACAACTGCTCCGTTCCGTTTTTCCACTTCCTCCGCTTGAGACAAAAGGGGGCGTCTTTGTAAGAACCCTAAAACAGATCTCCGCTGAAGAATACTTACTGCTAAAAGCAGTAGCACGAGTCGTTTTTTGCGGTGAGGGGGGATCGCTTGAAGAACAGCTTGAACTCCCTGGAGAGCTTGAAGGAGTAAGAGCAACAAGAAGGGGGCTTCTTGACTATTTATTTAAGGAAGAAACTCCATCAAGCCGGGATCGAAGCGGAGAACGGTCAGTCATTACAACTCAAAGAGAGTTTGATAACGGCTACGGCGGATTTATTGAAAATGGAAAAGCATACGCACTCACAGTCCATAGCGAAAAACTCACCCCGGCTCCTTGGATTAATGTGATTGCCAACCCACAATTTGGCTTTACGGTGTCAGAATCAGGAAGTGGTTATACGTGGTCTGAAAATAGTAGAGAGAACCGATTAACACCGTGGAGTAACGATCCCGTTTCCGATCGTCCGGGCGAGGTCATTTACATCCGAGATGGAAATACCGGCGCCTTTTGGTGCCCCACCCCACTTCCGGTGAGAAATCGGGGACGCTACGGCGTTGAGCATCATCAAGGGTTTAGTAAATTCAAACTTCTTGCTGATAATATCTTTAGTGAGTTGACCATATCAGGCTCACTTCAAGAGCGGGTAAAATGGTGGCATGTAAAGCTCCAAAACAGAGACAATCGTATTCGAAGACTTGAGGTCTATCTCTATGTTGAGTGGGTGCTTGGGGTGCTGAGAGCAGAAAGCCAAGCGCATATTGTTACTTCGTTTGATTCAAAACTTGGCATGCTTGCTGCGCAGAATCACTACAACAATGAGTTTGCAAGTCGGGTTGTCTTTTTAGGCTCAAACACTCTGATTAACTCTTACACGACAAGTCGCGCTGAGTTTATGGGAAGAAATCATACCCTTTCTTCGCCGCTTATTTTGGAGCAAGCCGTGACCGCTCCGAGTTTAGTAAACCTTGCTGGCATGGCAAATCTCAGTCGTCTTGTAAATCTTCGTCGTGTCACAGGCGCGGGTCACGATTCGTGTGGAGTGCTCAAGGTTGTGCACTCTTTAAATGCAGAGGAAGAGTGTGAGGTGATGTTTTTTATGGGCGAAGCGCCGAATTTAGGTGAAGCTCGTCAAAACGTAAAAAGATATCGAAAAACGAGTTATCGAAAAAGCGAACTTCAAGCGGTTTCGACATACTGGGATTCTCTCTCTTCAGCTGTAGAGGTAAAAACTCCCGATCGTAGCTTTGATTTACTCCTTAACAGTTGGCTCCTTTATCAGTGTTTATCCTCTCGAATATATGGTCGAACCGGATTTTATCAAAGTGGAGGTGCTTTTGGATTTCGCGATCAACTTCAAGATGGGTTAGCACTTCTCTACTCCAAGCCAGAGATCGCTCGTAGCCTTATTTTACAAGCAGCCTCAAGACAGTTTCTTGAAGGAGATGTTCAACACTGGTGGCATCCCCCAACGGGACGTGGTGTGCGTACACGAATCTCAGATGACTATCTCTGGTTACCATATGTAGTTGAGCGCTACCTTGAAGCAACCGGCGATCACGCTATTTTGGAAGAACAGGTTTCTTTTATTGAAGCCCCACTTCTTGATCCTACACAGATGGATGCTTATCTCCAACCACATCTCTCCCCAAAAGCAGATACGCTCTACGTGCATTGCTTACTTGCACTTCAACACGGATTACGATTTGGAGAGCACGGCTTGCCATTGATTGGAGCAGGCGATTGGAACGATGGTTTTAACGAGATTGGCCGAGAAGGAAAAGGGGAGAGTATTTGGCTTGGTTGGTTCTTACTTGATAACCTTCAGAAATGGGCCGCCATTGCTGCTGTTCGCGAAGATTTGGCCTCTGTAGATTCTTTCCAGATGCATGCAAAAACACTTCTTGCCGCCCTTGAGGAACATGGGTGGGATGGAAATTGGTATCGCAGGGCTTACTTTGATGACGGGACTCCACTTGGAAGTGAATCAAACACTGAATGCCAAATTGATTCTATCGCCCAATCCTGGGCAGTAATCTCTAAAAGAGGCGATCCTACTCGCTCCCGCCAAGCAATGAACTCCCTTCTCAGCCACCTCGTTAATGAAAAAGACAAGTTGGTTCTCCTCCTTACCCCTCCTTTTGATAAAGGAGAGCTCAATCCTGGCTATCTTAAAGGCTATCCCCCTGGGGTACGTGAAAACGGTGCTCAATATACTCACGCCGCTGCCTGGGTTGTAATTGCTGCTGCAATGTTAAAAATGGGAGATATTTCTCACCAACTTTTTTCAATCATAAATCCGATCAATCACACGAAAAACACAACCGCTGTTGAGCGTTATCGGGGTGAGCCCTATGTCGTGTGTGGAGATGTATATTCAAAACCACCTTATAGCGGTCGTGCGGGATGGAGTTGGTATACGGGTTCTTGTGGCTGGCTCTATCAGGCGGGAATTAGCAACATCCTTGGGCTACAGCTTCACGGCACGTATTTTACTATTTCTCCGTGCATCCCCGCAGATTGGAGATCATATAGTATTCACTACCGACATCAAAACGTTCTCTACAAAATTGAAGTTAAAAATCCTGATGGTGTCGAACACGGAGTTCTCCGGACAGAGGTTAATGGAGTGGAAATTCCCGATGGCCGGATCCTCTATAGCGTTACCCCTGGAGTATCTGAAGTGTCGGTGCAGGTGATTATGGGCGAGCGCCCAGCTATGTAACAACTAGAGCGGCCCATTTTAGATGCAGCAGAAACTTTCTGTCGCAACGACAGGTTTCTTGCCACACTTAAAGTGGAACGGCGCTAGTAGATGAAACACAGAGTTTCACGGAGATACACAGAGTTAAACCTAAAATCTCTTTTCTTTACTCTGTGTAACCCTGTGAAACTCTGTGTTCAATTAATCATTTCAACGGCAACAACACACTTGCTCCACCACCGCCACCACCAACAGAGACCGACAACGGCGTCTTTCCATCCCAGCGTTGGGCGATCTCAAACTCGATAACCTCAGGAGAAAGCTTCAGCGCTTCACCTTTAATCTTAACAGATTTTGCTTCAGCCTCCGCTCGAACGAAGGTAATTTCTGCTTGTTTTCGCTCTTTATCAAGCTCGTACTGTTTTGCTAAAGCCTCCTGTTCACGAACTACTTTCTGCTCGATCGCTTGCTCCAACTGATCAGAGAGATCGATGTTTGTAATAGCGATATCCACAATTTGCAGCACATCTCCCACCGCTGAAGAAACCTCTTGAACGACTCCTTGTTTCATCTTGTCACGATTTTTTACAAGATCCTCTGCACGAAAGAGGGCTGTAACCTGTTTAATACCCTCTTGAACTCTGGGTTCAATCAGTGTTGCATATGGCTCCCCACGGTATTGCTGAAAAAGTGTCACAACTTTACCTTCAGGAACACGGTAGAGTACCGTATAAGAGATCACCATTGTTTGAAGATCGCTCGAAAACGTATCCGTACGACCATCCGCCTTGAGTTGCATAATCGGAAAATTAATCACCTGAGAAACAAAAGGGAGCTTAAATGTCACCCCTTCCTTTTTCTCTATCGGATCAACCTTCCCTAGTGTCACCAGAATCCCCCGATGGCCTGGGGGAACAATGTGGTAAGAGCCCAAAGCAAGTACAACCATCGCAAGCAAAATAAATCCAAAAACTAAGGTCGCTGGCTGTGGTGGTGAAATATCTGAACTCATATCTGGTCTCCAAGTTAATGATCTTGGTAGACGGTACCGTAACACCTTGAAGCTGACAAGCCTTTAACTTCTTGTCAAAAAAAGCTCTGTTATATGAGCAGTAGAAGAAAAATGGGCCAGATAAAAATGGCACCGCGACAATAGTCTATTTCTAACACTTTAATCGCATCGCCAAATTAACTTTGGCTAGTAGTCTAATCAGACTCCCACGGATATAAGCAGAACGTTCCTCCAAGTCCTTCAAGAAATGTTCCTCCTCCCAGTTCACACCAAAAAGGATCTATTTCAGCAAGGCTCCTCGTTGAAAGTGCGTGCGCTGCATTTGGTGCATTCATGACACCAAAGACAATCAACAATAGAATGGTTTTTTTAACCAGATATTTGATTAAATCAAAAGAACACATAACCCCCCTTGAATTATTCTAATAGTATAAACTAGTTAAAAGAATAAGCATGTTCCATGCCAACGGGAGTTACGTTAAAAAACATTTCCGGGAACTACTTTAAGTAAATACCTAAAGTTTGATACCTCCTATGATAATCAAAAGGAAAATGAAGCTATTTCAATTTCCGCCTGATCGAAAGCATCTCTTCACTGAGAATGAAATCCAAAGCCGAGAGATTTTCAGGAATTTCTATTTCGTCCTCACAAATGTTGCACGTTGAGGAAACAAATCCTCAACCACTATACCCCAATACCGATAGGAAGTTTTCGTAGACGATTTTCACAACTTCTCCTATCACAATTATAACTCTAGAACCTTTAATTTAAAGGCCAAGCGATCGACGATCTACATGGGAAGAGCTCTGTTGTAAAAACCGGCGCAAAAAGCGCAAACACACACGGAGCACGCGCTATGTTTCTCTATGGACAAAATCATTTTCACTCATCTCTTTATCGAATTGTTGTTAACACTCTCTTTTGTTCTATTTTTATTCTCCCTCTCCAAGCAGAGGCAACAAATTCCCTTGAACTTCGAGTCTTAAATCCACTCGTTTTTGCTCACGGCGAAATAGAACCAAAACTTACCGTTGATTTTGACGGTAGTTCTAACCGACTCATTGAGCTTTGGATGAGCGAACGTTCAGAACTTCTTACCATTGAAGAAAAGAAACATTCTCGTCGACTCTCTCCTCTTCCAGGAGCTGTGCTGGTAGCAACGGGACAACTTGATGGTGATGGGAAACTACGTCTTTTTGTTCCACTTCCTTCAGAAGGAAGTGGAATGTGGTATCTCCAAAGCGTTGAATCACGTCGCTCTGGTAATTCCTCCTTTGAACTCTCTTTAGTTCATACTGTGTATAGATTTGATACTCTTGTAAAAAAGCTTGCTCTTCAGGGACCTCCGGGCCCACAAGGTCCTCAAGGAGTAGCAGGTCCTGAAGGTCCTCCAGGAAATGACGGTGTGCAAGGACCGATGGGACCAATGGGGGAAGCTGGTCCTCAAGGTATCGCCGGAGCTCAAGGACCCATGGGACCGGCAGGAGCTCAGGGAGCTACGGGTCCGGAAGGTCCAATGGGTCCAGCGGGACCGGTAGGACTTACCGGTCCAGGAGGAGGTCCAGGAGGAGATAGTGTTCTTGGTTCTGTTGAAGCATCGCTCCTTACGCCCACTCAATTTGCAACCCTTGTTGATGATTCACAACAATTTGACCCATCATCAACCAAATGGGTTCTTGCCGACGGCCGTTCGGTAGCTGGCTCTGCTTACTCCAATGTCACTGGCAAATCTCAGGTTCCTGATATGCGCGGAATGTTTCTCCGAGGATTAAGTCTTGAAAGAACAGATGGACTCCAAGATCCTTACGGTGCAAACCGAAGTGTCGGAGATATCCAAAGCGATGCCTTTCAAGGTCATGGGCATCGTCATGAGATCGGTTCCCCACATTACTTTCCAACGGGGGCATTTTACGGAACCTTCGGGACAGATCAGTATATGTATGGACGAATTCTTGATCCCGCCCCACTCCCCGGATACGGCAACCCTCGCTACGACACCGAAACCCGCCCGAAAAACGTTGCCGTGTATTATTATATTCGGATCAATTGATCATCGAGAAAGAGATCCTTGAGAAAGAGGGCCGCAGTGGTTTAACCTTTGAGCCGAAGTGCAAACGCACTTCCAAGGAAAAACCTGCCTCGCTCACCGCTCTGGCACTCCTGGATGGAGCACCGACGAGCGGGTGGGAGAGCAAAACGTTTCTGCGACCGGCTTAGACGTTGGGTAGCAGCAAGGGCATGGCGTCTAAGCCCACAACTCAATCTCGTGGCATCTTATTCCTCTATCAGACCGGCAAATAAAAAACTTACTCATGTACGCCTCCGGTCTGCGAGGAAGTTGCTCTTGCGAATTAAGAAAAGTGGTCTCGCTTCCCTTCACCCGCATTACCAAGATCTTGTTGCGCTCGATTCCAAAAAAACCAACCTCTGCGGTTGATTTTTTAATATCATAATTTTCAAAATATACAAAAATCAAGAAAACAGTGGTGAATTTTTTTGATGAACACAGAGTTTCACAGAGATCCACAGAGTTAAGAAAAAAACCAATTAGATTAAGAGACTCTGATAAAATAAAAACGTCTGTCGTTGCGAGCCGAGCGGCGCAAAAAAAAAAGTTCTATTTAAATAGAGATTTCTTAGATACGCTCGCCACCAAAGG
>CAZDIO010000055.1:0-9425 GCA_964505555.1 uncultured Bdellovibrionales bacterium | reverse complement strand
AGATAAGCGTTTATCGAGCCTTTTTTGAATAACACAGAGTTTCACGGAGTTCCACAGAGTTAAATTCATTAACTTTTTTTCTTCACTCTGTGAGACTCCGTGAAACTCTGTGTTAAAATACTTCTTATCTTAATGCCATTCAGAGCAGTTCCACTTTATAAATGTGGTGAGAATTGTTTTCCTGTTCAGAACGCAAAGTTGCTTCGCTTTGCCAGGGGATCGTTGCGACTTCCCGATGTCATTGCCCCATTTCATTAATGACAATGGGGGGCCTGTTACATCTTATTACACTGGGGGTCGACGCAGTTTTGGAACGATGAGAGATACTACAAAGAGGATTAGGAATATAAAAAATAATATCTTAGCCATACTTGTTGCTGTTCCTGCAATTCCTCCAAAACCAAAAAAAGCAGCAATAAGTGCTATTACCAAAAATGTAAGCGCCCAATTTAACATATACCTTCCTCCTTTTGTAACATCACTTGTTGTTCTAAAGCCGATGAAATTCAAGTGTTACTTTTGTATTTATCTCTTTAATATGTGACTGAACGTATGATCTTCCTCATGTTAAAAATTTATAATTCGTAAACTCCCTGACGAAGATCAGTTGAAAAACAGCATCGGCACGGTATTCTAAATAAGGATCGGGAAACTTCTTAATGAAAAGAAGAAGAACCTGCTGAAAACTGCGTACCATCGGGAGGGTATCATGAAACAAAAAAGTGAAACAAAAAATTCGAAAAAAGCAAATGCTTCAAGCTACGGGAAAGCACTCCTTTCCTATTACAAAAAACTCCAAGCTATAAAAAACAGAAAGCAGAGAGAAGAAGAATCAAAAATCATCGGACTTTTATCGCACTGTCTTGAGCTTTCTTCTCCACATCGAGAAAAAGCGTTTGTGGAAGGTGTGTTGGCACTCCATACGAAAGCAGGATTGTGCAAAGTTGCTGCCTAGAAGCTTAGCTTTCCTCTAGAAGGAATAACTTCGCGATCACGGTTATAATGGTTCTCTAAAAAGTTGTTTTGCCCACGCATGCTTGCTAAAATAGCGCTTGCAACAATACTGTCTTTGGCAAAACTTCTTTGTTATGCAGGGATCCACCGCCTTACATTCTACAAAAAATAATTGTAGCCAAGTTTCTTGTAAAGATTGTGCTACCTTATTTTCCATTACGACATGGGATCAAAGTTTTTATCAAAAAATGGAGGTGCCGCTCCCCCGCCTATGTCCTGAGTGTCGCCAAAAACGTCGCACCTTACAGGTCAATCAGATCCATCTTTTTAAACGAAAATGTGATGGAACTGGATTATCGATTATTTCTAATTACCCTCCAGATAGTCCTTATAAAGTTTATAGTCAGCGTTATTGGTATAGCGACCAGTACGACGGGACTACCTATGGTCGTGAGTTTGATTTTGGTCGTTCATTTTTTGAACAGTTCCAAGAGCTCAGCCTCGTAGTTCCAAGGCCGGCACTCTTTACTGACTATCTTCGCGATGAAAATTGCGAGTATACCAATTATGCGGGGAAAAATAAGAACTGTTACCTAATTTTTGATTCTGATGAAAACTGGGATTGCTATTATAGTTTTGGTTTAAACCATTCACGAAACACTCTCGAGTGCTATCGATCACAATCTCTTGAACTTTGCTGCGAAACAATTGACTCCACAAACTGCTATAACTGTATCTTTGTTTCAAATTCAGAATCCTGTTCAGATTCATTTTTTCTTAATAATTGCATCGGCTGTAAACGGTGCATCATGTGTAGCAATCTTCATCAAAAAGAATATCACTTCCTAAACAAACCGATCTCAAAAGAGCGATATGATGAATTGCGAAAATCTTTTGGAAGCTATGAACAACTGACAAAAGCGATCGCTGACTTCGATCTTTTCAAACAAGGATTTCCACAAAAATATCTTCATGGCGTTCAAAATGAAAATGTATCTGGAAATCATTTAGTTCATTGTAAAAACGCACATTTCTGTTTTGACTCAATGAACTTGTGGGATGCTAAATACTGCACTCAAACATTTATTAAAGCCAAAAACATCATGGATTGTCATGAGTGTGGAGATAGCGAGTTATTATATGAATGTAACAATTTAGGATACAATGCTTACAACGTTCGTTTTTCAGAACAATGTTTAAGTCAGATCACAAACCTTACCTATTGCAATCTCTGTTTTAACGGGTGTGCTGATCTTTTTGGTTGTGTTGGATTAAAGCGAAAAACTCATTGCGTTCTAAACAAAGAATATTCACCGGCTGAATATTCAGCCTTAGTAAAAAAAATAATTGCACACATGAAACAAACAGAGGAATGGGGAGAATATTTCCCGCCATTTACCACCTCTTTTCCTTACAACCTTACCGTTGCTCAGGAGCATTTTCCTTTGACAAAGGAAGAGGCAATAAAACTTCGCTATCAGTGGAACGATCCGGATGTTCGTGAATATTTACCACCAACAGCGTTGTTTCCAGATTCTATTTCTGTAGCTAAGGAGTCGATCATCAATGAGCTTTTCTCCTGCATAAAGTGTGAAAGAAACTTTAAAGTTATACCCCAAGAACTTAACTTCTATAAACAAGCAGAGCTTGCCTTACCTCGAAAATGTTTCTTTTGTCGCCATCAAGAGAGGACTTCTAGGCGAAATCCAAATCATCTCTGGAAACGAAATTGCGATAAGTGCGCAACAACATTACTCACTTCATATGCTCCAAGAAGGAAGGAGCAGGTTTTTTGCGAAACATGTTATGTAAATAGTCTCTTGTAAAAATTGATGAAATTCTCATGACATCACATAACGACAAATTTTTTCTTACCATGGGCGTACCAAAGCCCTCGATAGATCGCGAAGAAGCGCTTCGGCAGCTTATGGCGTTTCGAAATGAATGGAGACTCTATCGTCGTAAGTGTGATGCGACAGGAGAAGAGATACTCAGTGCTTATCCTGAAGGTGTCCCCTTTCCAGTGTATAAAAACGAAGTATGGTGGGGAGACAGTTGGGATCCTTTAAGCTACGGCAGGGATTTTGATTTCTCACGACCATTTTTTGAACAGTTAAAAGATTTACAAAACGTCGTTCCTCGTGAAGGAACGTCGGTGTTTCAATCAGAAAATTGTGCCTATAACGGACACATTCGTGAATCTAGAAACTGCTACATGAATGCACTTGTTTATCGTGCAGAAGATAGTCATTACTCCTACTACATTGTAAATGCCAAAGATGTTGTTGATTGTCTGCTCGTAAACAATAGCACCCTTGCTTATGAGTGCATGAGTTGTGACACTATCTATAACTGCGCACAACTTGAAGAGTGTAATAATTGTGAAAACTGCTTTTTTTCCTATCAGCTTCGTGGCTGTCAAAATTGCATTGGTTGTAGCAATTTGCAGAATAAAAGTTATTACGCATTTAACAAACCGGTAAGTAAAGAAGAATTTAAAGTTCTACAAGATCGGTTCCTTAACGGATCGTATCGCTCATGGCTCGAAGGGATGGAGATCTTTAACAAAGTCTACTCTGAATCGGCGCACCGCGCCCTTCACAACCTCCATACCGAAAACGTTGTCGGCGATCACGTTCTCCATTCAAGAAACTGCTCTTATGCATTTGATGGACAAAATGGTGAGGACGTTTACAATTCAATCTCTTTTTTTGACTCTAAAGATATTCACTCCTGCTACTCCGCGGGATGGCCGGCTTGCACAGAGGTTTATCTCTCCGCCGTTACAAGAGGCTCAACAAATATAGCTTTTTGTTACTACACTTTTTTCTCATCAGATCTTCGTTACTGTGACAGTAGTTCTAGTTGTCACAACTGTTTTGGCTGCATTGGATTACGACGTTCCCGATATTGCATCCTCAATAAAGAATACTCCGAAGAGGATTATTTCTCCCTAGAGAAAAAAATTATTGAGCATATGAAAAAAACCGGAGAATGGGGTCGATATTTTCCAGGGACTCTCTCTACATTTCCCTTTAACGATACAGCGGCTGCTGACTACTTTCCTCTTTCTAAAGAGGACGCCGTTAAACGAGAATTTCGGTGGACAGATGAGGAGGAGCTACCTCGTCCGACGCCAGGTAGTAAAGATTATATTCTTCCGGATTCTCTCGATAAAACAGGTGACGATGTAACGACACAGATTCTTTATTGCAAGGAGAGTAAAAAACCCTACCGTATCGTAAAACAAGAGATCGATTTTTATAAAAAGATGAACCTTCCACTTCCACGAGAGTGCCCACAAGTTCGTCATCGAAAACGCCTCAAGCGAAGAAATCCTTATGAGATATTTACGAGAACATGCGACTCATGCAAAAAAGAGATCCTCTCTACTTATGCACCGACTCGAAAAGAGATCGTTTACTGCGAAGAGGATTACTTAAAGAACATTTTATAACTTAAATGGAAGTGAGTTCTTTGGTGGAGGGTTCTCTTTGGAGAATCTTCGTGCATTCGAAACCGGAAGAAATTCCTCACTTAATTCAAAGATAAGATTGGGATCGATCGGTAAACGCTTTGATTTAAAGCCAGAGCCATCAGGGAACTTCAATATTTCGTCATCTTTATCTGTTTTTGATGATCGTTTCATAAAGTTCTTCGCTGCCATATTTTAAACAAAGATTTTTAAATTCTTCGGCTTTTACGTCAAGCTTCATTATCAAAAGAAGTTCCTTTATATCCGCTAAGTCCTGATAACGATCGTTCGGATTTTGTTTCAGTGCATGAAGTTTCATCGCAATAAGATGTTTGGTTGATGGAACAAAAGCTTTACATTCACGAAACTGAAACTCTTTTGCGTCTTTTTTCAGTCCTTCAAATGTATCGTCACTGACAAACACCAGATCAACGGGCCATGCCCCAATATCATCTGGTTCAAACTGTACAAAAGAGCCGTGCTCATGAAACATCTTATATCGCATCGCCGCTAGTATTTTCAGCCATTGTTCACGCTGACTCTCTTTAACGGCAAGATCTAAATCAGCGGTTGTTCGCTGAAAGCCATGTGCGCTTACAGCATGCCCACCAATAACAATGAACTCTACTCCTTCTTTGACGGCGTATTCAGTGATTTTTCGCAAAACTATCATACACTCACCGTATCACGATGGAGCACTTATTTATATCTGCCTAATGCTATCCAGAAACAGCTCTTCTTCCTTCAAGGGCATGCCCCAGAGTCACTTCATCCGCGTATTCAAGCTCTCCACCTTTCGGAAGTCCCTGAGCGATACGGGAAACCTTCACACCTTGTTCTTGTAAATGGTGCGCAATAAAGAGTGCCGTAGCATCTCCCTCGACGGTAGCACCAGTTGCGAGAATAACTTCTGCTATTGGGGTTTTCTCAGCAGTTTTTTGATCAAGTCTCTTAAATAACTCTTCAATCCGAATATCACGAGGACTAACACCTCGCAGTGGGGACCACAGACCGTGGAGCACATGGTAGAGCCCACGAAATTGTCCGCTGCGTTCGATGGCAAAAAGGTCAGCTGGCTTTTCCACTACACATAAGAGTCGTCTGTCACGGCGTTCATCAAGACAGATCTCACAGATCTCTTGTTCGGTGAGCGCAAAACATCGCTCACACAAAGCAGTCCGCTGTTTTGCTTCAGTGATCGCTTCAGAGAGTTTTTGTGCCTCACCGTGATCTTTTGTAATCAGATGATAGGCTAGGCGCATCGCACTTTTTTCACCGATGGAGGGCAACTTCGCAAGCTCATTAATGAGTTGCCTCATCGCCTGAGGATATCCGTAACTACTCATAACAACCCTAACTCAATCCGGGGATAGGAAGACCACCAGTAACCTTTTTCATTTCGTCTTTGATCATCTCCTTAGACTTTCGAACTCCTTCATTTACCGCAGCGCGAACGAGATCTTGAAGCATCTCCAGATCGTTTTCCTTAACAACACTCTCATCAATACGAAGTGCTGTTACAAGCTGCTCTCCGTTTACTTTGACGGTAACCATTCCACCACCAGCACTTGCTTCAACCTCTCTTTTTTTAGCCTCTTCATGGAGTTCAGAAATGTCTTTCTGAATCTTTTGTGCGTGCTGGAGCAGTTCATCAATGTTTCCTGGAAATAAGCCTTTCATCGTCGTTCCTTAATTCTTTAGTACTGAAACTCTTTCAATATTACTTCCTTCAAATGTGGAGAGTGCCGCTTGGATCAATGGATCCTTTCGTGCTTCGTCCGTGACCTGTTTTTCTAAATCCCTTCGTTCCTTTTCTTGGAGAGCAACAATTGAACCTTCTGCTGGTTTTGCGCCGTCTTTTTTATTCTTTCGTTCCTGATATATCGGGCGCTCAACTGCTTTTTCTTCCCCGTGTTGTTTTTCTCCCTGTTGCTCATTTCCCTGTTGCTCACTGAATTTCATTTCCCAATCCGGATATGCAGAGTAACTATGTAAGCAGGCTTTCAGTGTTTGTATGGTATTTGGATCTCTCAGCGCTGAGATATCAAAGGCGTTCGCTTTGACAGAAAGAACTCCCCGAGTAAAATGAACGGGCGAAACACGCTTTAAAAATGTTGCAAGGACCATTTCAGAGCGACCTTGAACATGATGGACAAAATCTTGCCATGAGGGGTTAAAATCTCCGGTCGGTTCAGCTGTTACTTGTTTTGTATCTGAAACTTCACTCCGCAGTTCTGTAGGTTCGCTTCGCGTCATTAAAGCAGAAGCTCTCTGAGTTGGTTCGATCTTTCCCGGAGTGATTACCCCCTGCGAACCACCTCGTAGCTCCTGGAGAATTTCAGGAATCGCTCGAAGCGAAGGAAGAGAGGCCATTTTTGCAACCCCTGCTTCAATAACAAAACGGGGAAAGTTGCTAATAATCGCACTCTCACCGGTCTTTTCTGCAACATCAAACAGGCGTTGGAGATCAAATCCAGAAGTGTGTTGAACTTGCTCCTGAAGCTCTGTAATTTGCTCTGCGCTTATTTGAAAAATATCGGTAAGCTGTTTTGTATCAAGAGAACGTCCTGACTTCCCTTCACGAATAACGCTCACCACAAGTAAATTACGAAAATGAGTGATAAAATCCGAGATAAACGCACGAATATTAATACTCTGCTGAAAAGCTTCGTTGAGAAGAACAAAACAGTTTGCACAATTTTCATTAAAGATCTCTTTTGAGAGTTTAAAGAAAAATTGCTGATCTAAAACCCCAAACACCTGTTGAGCAAGATCGAGAGTGATTTTTCCGGAGGTAAAACTCAAAAGGCGATCGAGCATTGATTGAGCATCACGCATTCCACCTTCTGCACGTTTGGCAAGAAAATAAAACACCTGCTCTTCAACCTCGACCTTCTCTTCTCGTGCAATTTCTTTCAAACAAGAAACGATAATGCTCGGGGTCAGCATACGAAAATCATGAATCTGACACCGGGAGATCACTGTCTCAGGAATTTTGTGTGGCTCGGTGGTTGCAAAGATAAAAATAGTATTTGGCGGCGGCTCTTCAAGACTTTTTAGCAGCGCATTAAAGGCCGCTGTGGAGAGCATATGAACTTCATCGATGATGTAAATTTTATACCGAGATCCCGGTGGCGGCAACGAGCGAAGAGATTCTATTAACTCACGAACATTATCAACACTATTGTTTGAAGCACCATCGATCTCCCATACAGACACACTAGAAGATTGCGCGATCTCTTTACAGTTTACACAGACACCACAAGGCTCAACGAGATTCCTTGCCTCCTCTTCAGGGAGTGTAGAAAAATCTGTTTCGGTGTTCTTGCTACAGTTTAGCGCTCGAGCAAAAACTCGTGCCGCACTTGTTTTTCCCACCCCTCGTGGTCCCGTAAAGAGGAGGGCATGGGGAACTTTGTTTCGAACGATCGCCGTCGCAAGCGCAGTCGTAATGTGCTCCTGGCCAACAATAGAGTGAAATGTCTGCGGGCGAAATTTTCTTGCAAGAACTAGGTAGGACATAGGATTTATTTGTACATCTTCCTTAATAATCTCTCGCTAAGACGAAAAAATTGACTCGTGATGAATCAGCCTGCATGATTTTCTCCCGTAGCCGAGGCGTAAAGGTTTGGGAAAAAGCATGCAGGCAAACGGTGGCAGGTATTTGCGACACAGAAAAGATACGTTACCGGTGCTTCCTTTCGGACCTGGCGGAGTTGGCGCTCCATCTTGCACAAACCCTTACCACCTACCCTATTATTACCGCAGGGAGAGAAGGAGGTCGAGTGCGTGGGTCAGACTAAAATAGAGAGTAAATTGGTCTTGTTTGGGGAATTTTGCTATCTCTTCCTCTGCTCATTTTCTTTTGTACAAGTATCGACGTAGCATTATTACCATGGAACACCTCAATCAGCTCGGACAGGAAAAAAGTCCATACCTTCTTCAACACAAGGATAACCCTGTTCATTGGTATCCGTGGGGTGAGGAAGCTTTTGAGGTTGCCCGGAGAGAGAATAAACCTATCTTTCTCTCCATCGGCTACTCCACCTGTTACTGGTGTCATGTGATGGAGAAAGACTCCTTTGAACTAAACGAGGTTGCGGACGTTCTTAACAAACACTTCATCAGCATCAAAGTCGATCGCGAAGAGCACCCTGATATTGATCAGATCTATATGGACGCAGTAACAGCGATGACCGGTCAGGGGGGATGGCCGATGAGTGTATTTCTCACCGCGGAGAGAAAACCGTTCTTTGGCGGAACATTCTTCTATCGCGCCCAATTTTTACATATCCTCGATCAAATTGAAGAGAAATGGCGCCTATCTCCAGACCAGATTCAAGCCGCCGCTCAGGAACTCACCTCGCTTTTAACCAGAGACGAAGAGCAGATTGATCCCGTCCCTCTCGATGAGGAGGTCTTTAGGAGTGCTTACCAACAGGTCACACAATCATTTGATGGAATATTTGGTGGTTTTGGGCGTGCACCAAAATTTCCAAGAAGTGAAACCGTTTCTCTTCTTCTTCGTATTTACCGACGAACAGAATCAAAACAAGCCCTGGAGATGGCGACAAAAACCCTTGAGCAGATGGGGCGAGGTGGAATTTATGATCACCTTGGCGGGGGCTTTCATCGCTACTCAACAGATGCAAAGTGGCTTGTTCCCCATTTTGAAAAGATGCTCTACGACAATGCGCTCCTTGCGCGCGCTTATCTAGAAGGGTTTCAGGTTACGGGAAATGAGATGTTCCGAGAGATCGCTCGTGAAACACTAAACTACGTCCTTCATGAGATGACAGATCCCGAAGGAGGATTTTACTCTGCAGAAGACGCGGGAGAGGTCGGAAAAGAAGGTGAGTTTTATGTATGGACGTATGATGAGCTCTCAAAGCAGCTATCTCAAGAGGAATTAAAACTCCTTAAAGAAAGATACGGTGTTTCCGAGCAGGGAAACTTCGAGCATGGAAATAATATCTTTCACCTTCAACCTCAATTT
>CAZDIO010000054.1:0-10593 GCA_964505555.1 uncultured Bdellovibrionales bacterium | reverse complement strand
TTTACCCAGAACGAATCGTCCCATTTCTGTCATTGCGAGCGAAGCGCGGCAATCTCCCAATTCTTTTTTAAGAGATTGCCGCGCTTCGCTCGCAATGACAGAAAGAGGGTTGAAGAGGAAGAATAAGAACAAGGATCGGGTTAATATGGACTATTAATCCCGCCAGATCGTCTCCGATGTGGAGAGATCAATCCACCGATCAACTCCCTTCCATCCATCTGATGTTCCGTACAGACCAAAATCAACAAGCGAGGTCTCTACCCCAAGGGTATGACTTACATAAATTGCATACGTAAGCTCCCGACTTGGGCAGACAACCAACGCCAGACGTTGTACATCAGCGGCTTCGCCACTGGATTTTACCACCGCCTCGGTCGGACCGTTTACCTGTTTTTGTTGGGTATCTGCAAGTTGTTTATTGAAGTGCCCGTAGCTAAAAGCAATTAAGTCTGACGCCATGTGGACATCCATTGATACCTGACGCTTTACTCCTTTTGGTGGAAGTCGTTTAATGACGACTTCAAGTCCTGCTTTTTCTACGGCATCAAGAAAGGCAAATTGCCGCGCATCGTCTTCGTAGGGGACAAGGGTATAGTACCTGGCGACATCAAGTGGGATTCCTGAGATCAGACCGGAGACGAGTTGGGAGAGGTCGACTTTTTTTGCAAGACGTCTTGTCGCCCGGTCTAATCCAACGCCATCAATAAAGAGGCCCAAACGGCGTTTCGTTTTTCGTTTTACAACGCCGCCCTTAAGATGTTGAAATTCATCTCTACTCATATACTCACACGCGCGCCCTGAAAATAACTTCGTTTCATTTGCGCCAAGTTAGAGCCAAGTTTGTTCTTGGCAATACAACGAGACGTCTACCCGTTTACCTTGTTATGAAGGGGTACTACTAATTGTAACCCTTATATCAGGTTTATTATAAAAAAGCTATTGGTTCAGGGCGGTTGTAAGGGATGATTACTTAACTACAACCGAGGTCCCAATCGGGAGTTGGTCGTAAATGGCCGAAAGCTCCATCCGTGAGATTCGAACTCCACCAACTTCATCTGACCAGACGGCAGAGGAGTGAATCGGAAACGTTGTATCAAGATAGAGCGCGTAAGGACCAAGAGCTCCTCGTAAATACCGGGCTTCCTCTTCTTTTGGAACAGGAAGGGCGCGTTTTGTAAAATACTCATCAGAAGCATACCATACAGGAGATTTCTGCTTCTGTTGGAGAGGATAGATGCCGGGTTTCAAGGCGATCTTTCCCTCGCCTTGTACTGCTTGAATAACTTCCTTCCCTTTGTGAAGACTGACCAAAAGGGTTTCGCGGTTAATCTCAAGCCAGGTTTCGTTATCTGCGGGAAGAAATGCACTTGAGGGTGGCACATAACCAATGAGTGGTGCCATGGTTGAGGAGTGCTTCTCTTCTATGGATGCTACCTCGAGGAGATCCGGGAGCTGTCTACTAAGGACAATTGTTCCTGAGGGGGCAAAGCGTTCTTCAAGGACAAAAGTATCAACATCAGTTGGAGTGGAACTTGAGCGCGGGAAAAACTTCGATACCTTGGCGCATCCCGTGCTCAGCAGAAATGGAGCTAACAAAACGATCAGAGATACTCTCAGAAAGTACGTTACGTTTCGTTGATTCATGGTAAGCCCTCCAAACTGAAAAAATACCTCACACTGAATATAGTAACAATCCTAGTGTACAAACAGTGCAGTTGGAGTTTAGCGCGTAAAAGATGTAAAAGACAATACTTTCTCTAGGGAGATAGGGTTATTTTGCTCAGAAGTGAGATTTTGCCTAGAGTCAAAGGACAATTTTTCTACAAGAGAATTAAAGTTTTAGTGGCATGAAGAAGCTTATGGCAATCAACAGATGAGCAGCACCGGTAGCAACGTGGCGTTAGCGCAATTTCGGATCGGTCATGGTTATGATGTCCATGCTTTTTCTAAGGGAAGAAAATTCATGTTGGGGGGCGTTGAGATCTCTCACCATTCGGGACCACTTGGACACTCTGATGCGGATGTTTTGCTTCATGCAATTATTGATGCGCTTCTTGGGGCACTCTCTTGGGGAGATATCGGCAGTTGGTTTCCAAATACGGACCCAAGCTATAAAAATATCTCAAGTAGTGTGCTCTTTGAGCGGGTGTGGAAGAAGGTGCGTCAAGAAGGATATACCCTTGTTAATTGCGATACGGTAGTTCTTCTTGAAAAGCCAAAATTAAGACCTTACATCGACTCAATCTGCGCGACCTTAGCGGAACTCTTTTCTTGTTCTCGTGAGCAGATCAGCGTCAAAGCAACAACTACAGAGAGGCTTGGTTTTATTGGACGAGAGGAAGGGATTTCGGCAAGCGCGGTGGTGATGTTGGCAAGAGGGGATGACTTTAAACAGTAGGGTCGTGGTTCTATAAAAACCCTTAACTTAATGGCCGTGAGGAGAGGACAACTTCAAGATATTTGCTGCCAGAGTCTGGTATGCTTCACATGGAGTCCAGCAATTAGGACAATTCTTGTTGAGTAACTCCTTTCGCAGCATCTTTGCTTTCTGACTCTCCAGGATCGGCAGAAGTGAATAACCAAAGTCACGGATATTTCCTAACGGTTCATTCCAGATATTACACGGGTAGACCGTTCCGTTTTCAGAAAGATAACAAGAGGCCATGAGTGAAGCGCAGTTTTCTGGGGTTTTTCGTGATTCGATATAACTGCGAACACGGCGATGATACATCCGCTCTACCCACTCAAACGGTTGTCTTGGGATTCCACGAAGCTTCATCAGCTCATCAATAACGAGGACCATCTCTTTAGTAACTTCTGGCTTTGCCGCTAAGTTTCCGTAGTAGTGTTCAGAAACGTGCGGAATGTTGACATGAAGATCACGAAAGCTAAAAGAGGGAACAAGGCGAGAGATATTTGCGACCGTTTCTTTTACAAGAGATACATTTTCCTGGTAGAGCGTCATGCCGATATAGGTGTGAACTTTTTTAAGAGCGCGAAGTCCCATATACGTTTCACAAGCACGCTCAAAATCTCCAGGAATTCCACGCAATCGATCGTTTACCTCTTGTGGTCCATCAATGCTTACACTGACAACGAGACGGGGGACTTTCATCTTCAGAATTTCTTGTGCCGCAGGAATGATTCGCTTTGGTTTTAAGCCGTTCGTTGGAAAGTGAACAAGGAGAAGATCGGGAACGTTTTCAAGAAAAGTTCCGACTAGTTCAACAAAATCTTTGCGGTCGGTAGGCTCTCCTCCCGTGAAATCTATCCAGGAAAGAAAGGGAGAATTCTTGGCTAGAGATCGAACCTCATCAAGGGTAAGCTCATTTTTTGGCTTCACCTTCCAAATATCGCAGTTTAAACATTTGGAGTGACATTCCTTGGTAACTACGTAGGTAAGTTTGAACGGGCGATCGAGGCGGTTAAAGTTTGCTTTTATAACCTTGTTAAATAATTTTGCCCATTGGTATAGCATAAATTTAATTATAGACTCCGCATGATCTGAGCACAAGAAATATTAAGGTTTAACGTGAACGAAAGCGAGATCAAAGAGCACATTACCGTTGTTATCCCGGCTAAGAATGAGGCGGAGATGATTGCAGAGATCATCGAGAGCGTTCGTCCTTTTGCTCATGAGGTGCTTGTTGTTGATGGGCATTCAGATGATGGAACATTTGAGATCGCCACACGGTGCGGAGCAAGGGTCATTCGCGATCGGGGACGAGGAAAGGGAGATGCTATTCGGTGTGCAATTGCGGAGATACAAACGCCGTTTGTCGTGTTTATTGATGCTGACGGTTCTCATGATCCTCAGGACATTCCAAAATTAGCACTGCCGCTTATTGAAGGGATCTATGATCACGTTACTGGTTCACGACTGATTGGTGGATCAAGTGAGCTTCATGGTGGTTTTGATGAATGCTTTCGCTTGATGGGGAGCTCCTTTATTACGGCGTGTATTAATTGGCGGTTTAAAGTTCGGTTAAGCGATAGTCAGAACGGTTTTCGAGCGATCAAGCTTGAGGTGCTTAAGCAGCTTGATCTCAAAGAGGATGTAACTACGATAGAGCAAGAGATGATCATCAAATCCCTTCGTAAAGGTTTTAAAATGGGAGAGGTGCCGACGCACGAGTATCCAAGAAAATATGGAACTTCCAAAATTAATATCTATAAAGCAGCCTTTCGCTACTGTTATAGCGTGGTGAAGTATATGTTCTTTTAGTGTCGTGACCAGGAGATGAAAGGGCGATGATTACTTTAGGAATTTGGGATGGTCATGATGCAGGGGCCTGTCTTCTTGATGATGAGCAGATCCTTATTGCCATCAATGAAGAGCGACTTTCAAGGAGAAAGCTTGAAATCGGTTTTCCGGTAAGAAGTATTCAGGCATGTCTTTCTTATGCGAAGCTTACCCCTCAGCAGATCGATAATGTTGCCCTCTCTACGACAGATTTTTCAAAAACCCTGACTCGGGTTTTTCCTCGCCTACGAGAGGAATACTATCTGCTAAGACGAAAAAAAAAGGAGCCAGGACGGCTCAATCATCTCAAGAAACGTCTTAAGTATCGCCTCACAGAACTCCCCCCGTCGAACTTTTCAAAACAGATCAGCGGCTGGGTGATTCGTCGGGAGCTTCGAAAACTTGGTTTTGAAGAGGTATCGCTGGAGTTTGTTGATCATCACCGTGCTCATGCCGTAGCGGCGGCGCTTTGTTCTGGTTTTAAAGAGAGTTTGGTGTTGACGATTGATGGTATTGGGGATGCCCTTTCAGGAGGTATTTGGACATTTCAAAATGGAGAACTTACGCCGCTGCAGATGTTAAGTGGGAAACATTCCTTGGGGATATTCTTTGAACACGTAACGAATCTTCTTAATATGCGAGAGCTTGAAGATGAGGGAAAGGTGATGGCGCTTGCTAACTTTGCCTGTCCTGTGCCTGATGCGGAGAATCCGCTCCTTGGTTTTTTCTCGATCTCTGGATTACAGATTAAAGCACAGTATTCAAGTGCGCGGATGTATCATGAGCTCTCTCGAGTGTTGTGGCGTTTTCCACCGGAACAGTTTGCCTATATGGCACAGCGTGTCTTGGAATTACGAGTAGTAGAGCTTGTAAAGAAGGCACTGTATGAGACAAAACAAACGCACCTTAGTTATTCAGGTGGTGTGGCTTCAAATGTAAAGGTGAATATGCTCCTGCGGGAGCTGCCCGAGGTGGCAGAGTGTTTTGTGTTTCCGCACATGGGGGATGGAGGATTGGCGCTTGGAGCGGCGATGGAGAGCCATTTTCGGCAGGGGAAGTGTCGGAGGGTGTCCTTGTTCGATGTGTATCTTGGTGTTGAATTTTCCAGAGAGGAGCATCTCTCTGCGCTAAAGCGTTTTTCTGGGATCGGCGTTGAAGAGTGCGAAGACATTGCTCAAAAAGCAGCAATGTTAATTTGTTCTGGCGAGATCTTGTTTTGGTTTCAAGGGAGAATGGAGCTTGGTCCACGAGCACTCGGTGCCCGAAGTATTATCGCACTTCCGGACTCACTAGATTTAAAAGATGATTTAAATTTACGACTTAAAAAAAGAGTTTGGTATCAACCGTTTTGTCCCTCAATGCTTGAGGAGGATGCAAAAGAGGTGCTTGAGAACTATCGTGGTGAAAAAAACCCATTTATGACATCGGCATACCGCACAAAAAAAGAAAAACGATCTCTCGTTCGGGGGGTAGTAAATGTTGATGGAACCTGTCGACCGCAAATAGTTCCAGCAGATACAAATACCCCTTATACAAAACTCCTTCTTGAGGTAAAGAAAATAAGGGGTTCGGGGATTATTCTCAATACGAGTTTTAATCTTCACGGAGAACCTTTGGTGTGTTCTCCCGACGAAGCGTTGCAGACGTTTATGAAGACCGATATCGATTTCATGGTGATGGGAAATTTTCTTGTGCGAAAAAGCTCATGTTAATTGAATGCAATAAAGAGATCCAAAAACTAGATTAAAAAAACCGATCAATGAGAAAAACTATCTCTATTACTTGGGCGATCATCTCTCTTCTCTTAGTGGGAGTTTTTGGTTACTGGATAACGAAGAATTTTGAGACGATGCAGATGCGAGATCAGCTTAGCAACTGGATCGGAACGGCGATCGGGATGACCTTTCTCTTGATGATCATTGGGATATGTTTCTCCTGGAGAAAGATTATTGAGATCTTCTCGAAGTTGTCTCGATATACAAAGTTCATCTTCGGCGGAATCATATTTCTTGCCATAATTCTTGTTGGTCATTATGCGCCGCGCACCAATCGAATTTATTTTGATGAACATATCTATTTAAATATCGCGCAATCTCTTGCCTGGACGAACAAAGCCGTCATGTGCATGGAGTGTAAAGCGGAGTATGGCGAGTACATTCTTGGAGGGGCTCAGTATAATAAGCAACCAAACGGGTTTCCTTTTTTTGTTTCTCTCTTTTTTCGTGTTTTTGGGGTGAGTGAGTGGGTGGCGCATTGCACAAACAATATCGCCTACCTTATTGGGGTGCTTGCGGTCTTTGGTATTGGTCTTCTCCTCTTTCGATCTGAGCGGGTGGCCCTCTTTTCGGCAGCGTTTTTTGCCTTTACCCCGTTAGTGGTGATCTGGTCGGCCACTGCCTCTGCTGAAACTACGGCAGCAACGTTTGCTGCCGTGGCGATCTTTGCAACGGCACTCTATGTAAGACAACCTTCAATCTCTACCCTCTTGTTTGCTGTGGGGGCCGTGAGTTTCGGTATTACCTTTCGCCCCGAATCGATACTGTTGTTCTTGCCCGTTTCGTTGATGCTCTTATTTCTTAACCCGCAGGAGCTGCTTCGGGAGAGGTTTTGGTGGGGAGTTGTGTTACTGGCGATACTTTCGCTTCCTTCGATATTACATCTTCATGCGGTGCGCATGGAAGATTGGGGAAGTAGTGGAGAGAAGTTTGCGTGGTCAATTTTCCGATCAAACGTTGTGGTGAATGGACCTTTTTATTTAAAGAATGTTTATTTTCCGGCAATTGTGAGCCTCTTAATGTTTTTTGGATTCTTTGTTGGTTGTTATGGAAAAGAGAAATTTTGCATATTTGTCTGGTTACTTTATTCGTTTGGAGTTTTTCTCTTCTTCTATGCGGGGAGCTATGAATATGGAGCTGATGATCGGTTTTCATTAATCTCGGCAGCGCCGATAGCTATTTTTGCTGGAATCGGTGCAAGTTGGTTTAGCGAACTTCGATGTTGGAAGGAGTATTCGCGTGAAGCACTTATAATTATGGTTCTCGTTCTCCTTGGTCTCTGGTCAAAATTTCTTCCCTATATACGTGCTGTTGGTGGGGAGGCAGCGCAAGCTCGTGCTGATGTTGAGTTTGCGAGGATGCTTGCTAAGTACGTTCCCCCAGATTCAATCGTGCTCGCGCATGATCCCAGTATGTGGCTTCTTTGGAATAAGAACTCCGGTCAGCTTGCCTCGGCAAAAGAGAATAAAGAGCATATCGAAAAAGATCTTCCTCAGGTCTATCGCGGTGGCATCTATGTGCATTGGAATTACTGGTGTAACGTTCCTGATCCAGCACAAAATGCGTTTTGCAACTACGTACGCGACACGTACGATTTGAAGCTTGTAAAGGAATATAAGGCATTTCAATATCACTATTCCTTGTATCGGTTACGATTTCGAAATCAAGCGCTTCAAGGAGAAAAAAATTAAAGAAAAAATTAGAGAGAAAAAATAAACAGCAGATGAAGCAAAAGTTTAAAATACCTATTGTCAGCATAATTTTGTTCTATGCCCTTGTGCCTCACGTGTATGCCTCCGTGATTAATCTCTCCACCTCGGTAGTAGTGAAAAAAGAGAAGTTGAAAGTAGCCGTCGAAGTAATTATTGAAAATTCTGGAGATGAGGTTGCAAAAAGGGTAGAGGTCTCAGCTACCATAGGAGAAGAGAAGCTCACCTTTCCTATTCAAGATATCCTTCCCGGTCAAAAGCAATCATTTCTTGGAGAAAAAGAACTTGTAGCCCTTCAAAAAGTAGCCCTTCTTCCGGGAGAGTATCCAATGAAGGTATTTTTTTCTTACACTGATTCTGGCCAAATGCACTATACCCATGCCGCCTATGGGATGCTTCGCACAGCGGAGCTTCCTCCGGCAGATTTTGTTTCTATTGCCGTAGACTCGGTGAGTCTCTCTGATGAGAAGAATTTCGATGTAGAGCTTACAAATACCTCACCTGGAGAACGAGAGTTTGTAGTGACTCTTCACACCGCACCGGAGATCGTTGTCAAGCCAGAAACTCTTCGGGTTTTATTAAATGCGGGAGAAGCAAAAAAGCTCTCATTTTCTCTGAAAAATACAGAGCTTGGAAATGGAGTCGTTACGTCTGCTTTTGTGTTTGTAGAAAGTGAAAAGGATGCGATCCATAGAGCTCTTGTCAAGGATGCTGCGATCATTATTAATGCGAACTTCGGACCAGGTGTCTCTCCCGTTCAAAAGAGGAATACGACGGTGATGGCGATTGTTTCTGGGGGATCGCTGCTGCTGATCGGATTAGCTCTGACGTTCGTGTTTTATCGCCGAGAAAAAAAGGAATGAGCCTGCTACTCATAGCAAGTTTTTTTCTCCTTACTATACCTCTTGGCCTTCTTGTTGAAGAGAAGCTCGGCATATTTGATAATTGGTTGCCTCGAATTGCTACTTCTTTTTTATTGGGACTTCTGTTTTTAGTATGGATATTTTTTTTCATCGGTGCAGTTTTTGGTTTTACAAAAGTTGCTCTCTTCTTGTCTGTGCTCGTGGCCACGCTTTTTGTGCTATGGCAATATCGGTGGCAAAAGAAAAAACTTCGTTCAGGAGAATTCTCGTTACTTGCCCTTGAGGTGCAGTTTTCCCTCCTGCTCTTTGTCATTCTCTATCCACTTTTTATTATGGCGCTTCGAGAGATTGGAGGGAGTCTGCTCACCCCCCTTGGCTATCAACAAAACTTGGTGTGGCATTGGGGTATTGAGAATATGTTGCTTGAGTTTGCCTCAGTGGTTCCCAGAAATCCAATTGCCTACCAGATGAAATTTCTTAGCTATCACTACTTTACCTTTATGGTGGTAGCGCTTGTGAGACTGTGTGGTGTTGAAGCACTTCTTGCATATAAGTTAGTAATCACGCTGCTTCTTTTTTCCTTCTCTGTGGTGTTGAGTTTTTCTTGTAAAGTGCTCACAAAGAGTTTTCAAGCTGGGATCTATGCCACGCTCATGTTTCTCTTTGCCCACTCTGGTTTTATAAACATACTGATGCTTCTCTTTGGAAAGCCAATTGATGCGCACTTTGGTGCGGAGTTTAAATTTGATACATTTATTGATGTCTTTTATTCGATCAGGGATCTGATCGGCTACCAGGTTCCCTTCTTTGGGGCGCCAATTCAATTTATTTTTCATCCGCAACCGCACTATCTTTGGGGAATGGCTCTTGCCTGTGTGGGGTACTGCACGATCTTTAATTTACTAGAGAATGAGAAAGAGGGGACGGAGTTCCAACGTATCCAGATGCTCTCTCTGATTCTTGGTTTCATGCCGCTCATTCACGCACATAGTTTTGTTGCTGTTACGGCATTGTTTGGGTTAGCGATGCTTCAGCGCTATGGGCTTCGGGGTTCTCTATTACTCTGGCGTGCCTTTCTCCCGCTGCTCATTGCGATACCACAAGTACTCTACCTGATGATGGGTTTTCCAACTGACAGTGCGCCAGGACTTTCAGGGTGGATCTTTTTTTCTGATGGCTGGACCTACATGTTAGAGATGAAAAACATCTACCTTGCACATCTTGTCTACTGGATCAGAAGTCCAGGATTGGCCTTTCCTGTGGGAGTTCTTGGTGCTATCGCATTCTATTTTCATCGCCCCAAGCTGCGAATCGTGATCGTGGGTTCGTTTCTCTTTTTGGTTCTTGTCAATGTCGTCAAATTTGCACCATCATGGACAGATAATAATAAGCTCTTTATTCATGCAAGTTTTCTCTTTTCGATCTTTGGAGGAGTGTGGCTTGCCTCGTTTTCTAAGGAGAGTAAGGGCCTTGCGGTGCTCTTCTGTTTTCTCTCCATTGTTGGTTCGCTGGGAATGTATGCCATTTTTTGTATTGAGCCACTGATTTTTAGACCCTCGCGAGGATTATTAGCGCAATATCGAAACCCAATAGGAGATATCTTTGGTTTTAGTGCTGCTGATTTTGAGTTCGCTCGAATGCTTCGAGATGCTACTGAGAAAGAAGATAGTATTTTAATCGGCCCCTTTGATGAACGTTCTCTCGTCTATGGTTTAGCAGGACGAATAGCTTATGCGGGGCTTTTTGCAGAGGAGTCTGGATGGGTTCCTCGATATACTTCAGCACAAGTTGGGCTCTTTTACCAATCGGGGGATCCTTCCCACCTTCAAAACACAGATATTGATTACATTTACTTAGGACCTTATGAACAACAGTTCTATAAAGTCGGTCCAGAGGTTTTTAAAGATTATCCTCTTGTCTTAGAACACCATGCCCAAGGCGTGGCGTTTTATCTTTTTAAGTTTAAAAAAAAGGCGCTGGGGGAAGAGCACTAGGACGGGCAT
>CAZDIO010000053.1:0-4416 GCA_964505555.1 uncultured Bdellovibrionales bacterium | reverse complement strand
CTCGAATTACTGAGAAAGTTCGAGATTGCTTCGCTACGCTCGCAACGACAGGAGAGGGGTTAAGACAACTTATTGAAGCAAGAGAAGAGCAGATTCTCCGTTCTTCTCTGCGCTGGATTTATCTTCTTGTATGCTCTTTTCAGCTTTTTCTATCCCACAGAGCATCTCGATCTTCTCACACACCGTATTCCAATTAAAGATCTCTTCAGTTCTCTTTGGCGCCTGGGCAGCCATCTCGAGCATTCGCTGTGGGTTCTCTAATAACTGCTGTAAGCTGTTCGTAAGCGCCTGCTCACTTAATTCTCGAACAAGCACCCCCGTCTTTCCATCAACAATTCCCTCTCGAATTCCACCAACATCAAACGCCATAACGGGGCACCCACACGCCTGAGCTTCAATCGAGGTCAGAGGAAAGGAATCAAACGCTATCGAAGAAATGACGCAAAGACCAGCATTTCGAAACGCCTCTCCAAGCACCTCCTGACCAACACTTCCATGAAAGCGGATTGCAGGAATCTGTGCCGATACCTCCGCTTCAGAAAACATCGGTTCTTTTCCCCAAAGCGCTGCACTTCCATACACATCGAGTTTTAGCTGAGGAGATCGTGAAAGGAGCTTACAAAAACTGTTCATTAACACATGAATCCCCTTGTGAGGAACTAACGCACCAGAAAAGACAATTCGTTTTAAATCTCTTTTGGAGTTATCCCCGGGATAAAAGATCGCTGTATCAACACCGTTATAAATTACCGTAACCCGACTTGAATCTGCTCCCTCATCAACAAAAAGTTTTTTCTGCGCTTCAGAAACACAGATCACACGGTCTGCAACCCGCGAAAGAATCGCCGCTTGGATTCCAGTAGCGCTCCCAGAAGGATCATGACAGATGAGAAATCTTTTTAGACAGGCACTCTCAGCTCGAGATTGTAAAAGTGGCAAAGCCCGACCGGCAGAGATTAGATAGTACCCCCCGAGTGTCTCTGCTTTTTTTAATCCAAGCCCAACATCAAAGTTCTCACCTAGGTCCCAATACTGAACCCCGTCTCGTTCCAAACTCCCCTGCTTGAGACACCCGGCAACAACCACCTTGTGGCCTCGCTTGGCAAAGGTCCGGGCGAGTGCCAACGTTGCTGTTTCAGCTCCGCTGTTTGGTCCAAGAACATCAAGCGGGTGGTCTTTATGAAAGATTAAAAAAAACGGGGTTTTCATGGGTTACCTGAAATCTTAGATGCATCCCTTTATTCCTGAGCTTTTTTTCTTTCCCTCTCTAAAAGAGTATGAAATTGGCGCTTTGCATCAGTTTGCCTATCTGAATCATCGAATATGTAGGTTATCTCTACTTCAAATAGTTTCGCCGTTAGGATCCCCCTATGACACCACAATTTGGAAACGCTCCAAGGTGCTTCTTTCTTAATACCTACTATCAAGCGTTTTTAGAGACCTTCTATCGGCTCAATTCTTCGCTCACCACCGCGCCGTATGAAGCGCAAATGCTTTTGCTTACTAAGGAACGTTTTGGAGATAGTGATTTTTACTCTGCCGGCCTTCAAGCTTCTGGATGGAGCACTACCGATCTTATTACCAATTGCGCTCCACTCCAGAATCGTTGGGCACATGAAAACAACTTTCAGGGAAGCCTTGAGGATATCGTCTGTGAACAGATTCGAAGAGGCCAACCAGATATCGTCTACTGTCAAGATATGCACAGTATCTCTGGATTGTTCTTACAAAAAATCCGGCCCTATACAAAACTGATCGTTGGACAGATCGCCTCTCCTTTTAACAATCTCCCCCTCTCTGCTTACGATATCGTCTTTAGTTCGTTTCCACATTTTGTTGAACGTTTTCGTAAAGAGGGAACCGCCACCTACTATCAACCGCTTGCTTTTGAAAAACGGCTCTCCACCGAGATTCCTCCCCTCTCCTATCCCGAAAGAACGGTGCCCCTTTCTTTTGTAGGAAGTCTCTCTCGAGATCATGGAAAACGCTTTACCTTTCTAGAATCAATCGCTGCAGAGTTTCCACTCCTTCTCTGGGGATTAGGGGCTGGAGAGATCACCCCCACTTCACCACTTACGGGACGTCATCAAGGAGAAGCTTGGGGAAAGGGAATGTTTCAGGTGTTAAGTAATTCAAAAATCACTCTTAACGCTCACATTGATGCGGCAAGTACTTTTGCAAATAACATGCGCCTTTTTGAAGCTACTGGGTGCGGAACACTTTTACTTACCGATTACAAAGATAACCTCAGCGACCTTTTTGAGATCGGAAAAGAGGTCGTCGCCTACCGAAACACAGAGGAGTGTAAAGAGCTGCTTCGATATTATCTTCTTAATCCAAAAGAGGCAGAAGCGATCGCCCAGGCGGGAAGAGAGCGGACGTTACGAGAGCATTCATATACCTTACGGATGAAAAACTCCGCTGAGATTCTCACCAGACACCTTCGCTATAAGAAAGAGAAACACAGTTATGTCCCTCCTCAACAAGACAAGATCTCTTATGGTCATCAAGCCATTAGTAGTCACACCATTGATGAAAAGCTCACTACCGCTTGGAAAAGTCGGGAGATTCCGCTTCGGCAGCGCGCGCTCGTACAACAGGAACTAATGTCAATGTATCGTGGTGAGCCACCCCGAGTATATCAATCACTTGCGGAGATCCTCAAACGAATTACCTCAACTCACTCCACTCTCTTGGAGATCGGATGTTCAAGTGGTTACTATTATGAGGTGCTTGAGTACCTCCTCCAACACCCCATCTCCTACACCGGGGTTGATTATTCAGAACCAATGATTGAGCTTGCAAGGAATTTTTATCCACAGACATCGTTTCATGTCGCTGATGGTGCCCAAATGCCGTTTCCCGATGAAAGTTTTGATATCGGAATATCCTCCTGTGTAATTATTCACACACCGAACTACCAAGATCACATTCGTGAAACGGCTCGGGTATCAAAGCACTACGTTGTTTCACACCGCACCCCAGTATGCAAAAACCGCCCTACCCAATATCTAAAAAAATACGCCTATGGCGTAGAAACCGTGGAACTCCTCTATCACGAGCAAGAGATCTTAAATGAATTTAGAAAAAACAATCTTGTCCTCATCGATTCACTTGTAGTTGACTCAAATCCAGGTGAAGATACCCACTCTATTACGTATTTATTTCAAAAGCAGCGCTAACAAACAATCATGGCAAGTGCATTCTTCAAAAATAAAAAGATTATAATCACCGGCGGCCTTGGCTTCATCGGTTCGAATCTTGCTCAACGACTGGTTGAAGAAGGGGCCATCGTTACCTTGGTTGATAGCCTTATTCCAGAATATGGTGGGAACCTGTGGAACGTTGAGTCTTTTAAAAAAGAGATCTCAATCAATATCTCTGATGTTCGTGATGAACATTCTATGAAGTATCTCATTCAGGGTAATGACTATTTGTTCAATCTTGCCGGACAAAATAGCCATGTTGACTCGATGCTCAATCCCTTCTCCGATCTTGAAATTAATTCCCGGGCGCAACTTTCTATCCTTGAGGCGTGCAGAAAATACAATCCGCAAATTAAAGTTATCTTCTCGAGCACTCGTCAGGTGTATGGGAAACCCCAACAGCTTCCTGTCGACGAGCGACACCCTTTGGTCCCGGTAGATGTCAATGGCATCAATAAAATTGCCGGAGAGTCCTATCATCTCCTCTACCATACGGTGTATGGGATCCAGACAAGCGTATTGCGCCTGACAAATACGTATGGCCCACGGATGCGTATTAAAGATGCAAGACAAACCTTTCTCGGAATCTGGGTGCGAAATATCCTTGAAGGAAAACCACTCCTTGTCTATGGAGACGGAAAGCAGATTCGTGATTTTAACTACGTAGACGACGTTGTTGAAGCGTTAATGGTTGCAGCGATCTCTCCCGAGGCAAACGGTGAGATATTTAACTTAGGTGCCGACGATCCGATCTCGCTTACTGAAACAGCAAAACTCATGATTGATGCTGCCGGTAAAGGAAGTTCACAACTGATCCCCTTTCCCGATGAGCGAAAAGTTATCGATATCGGTGACTACTACGGTGACTATAGAAAAATCCGTGCACGATTGGGTTGGAAACCAAAACGATCTCTTGCCGAAGGTTTACGATTAACTCTTGAGTATTACCAAGAACACTTCCCTCATTACACCTCCTAAACAGCAGACAATCCTCACCTCGCGCCTGAGGAGAACCGTTTGACGCTCTTCATAATTCGTGATGATATTAGTTATAGCAATTGCATTTAAAGTGTAACTAGAACTCCCTGTCGTTGCTTCGCTTTTCTCGCAACCACAGGGAGGTGTAGCCATAAATTAAAAAAGTCTTAAAAGTTAGATGGAAACCCCGTTTACAATATTAGTAATTAAATATGATGGATATGACTCTACA
>CAZDIO010000052.1:0-9527 GCA_964505555.1 uncultured Bdellovibrionales bacterium | reverse complement strand
CGAGCCGGGAGGCCCGGCCGCCGGGCGGAGCGAAGCAATCTCGTAACTGCTAAAGCGATTCGAGATTGCTTCGTCGCTTCGCTCCTCGCAACGACAGGAGCCGTAGCCTTAACTTAAAGTGGAACGGCTTTAGTAGAGCTTGATAGAAGAAAGCTTTACCGGGACTTGGGGGAAGCAATTCTTTTCAGAACTTGAGAGTTCTTTGTGGGGCGCATAATAGGCTTGTTGCGGAACAGATTTATGGGAAGGAGTTTATGGGGCGGTTTTACTGAGGGAGCTAAATGTTTCCTTCCGGTTTTTGTAAGTCGGGAAGCCCGGTGTTGGGCGAAGCGCAGCAACCTTCCAATATCTTTAGAAGATTGCTGCGCAGAGTGTAGAGGGTAAGAAGAATTTTAGCGGGGTAAGAACCGCTTTTCGATGATTTGTCCGCTTTGTTCTTCAAATACGATCCGGACGTTTGAGCCGATTGCTCCGGCATTTGAGAGGACCTCCCAAAGAGGGGAGCTTCCTGGTTTTGTGGGTTTTTGTTTTGCGCTGACTGGAGTTAGCCAGGTCCATCCCTCTTTGAGAGCGATTGATTTTGCAAATTCAATTGCTTCTTCTTCCCGCATCGTGCCTCCTTGGATTTTTTTCCTGTTTGATCTCTTTATTTGCGTTACTCGTTTGTCGAACTTGCGACATATACTCCGTAGAGAGCTCCTCCGACGGTCACAGTTCCAAATGCTCCTTCAGTGACTACGTTTCGAAGTTCAACATACCCATTCTTTATTGGGAACGAAATACCTTCATACACCGACTCGGGGTTGAGTCCATTTACTTTTACCTGGGCATAGGTTTCTGCAAGGGCTTCCTCTAGATAACGAAGGAAGCTAGACCTTTGATAACCGGTCATCCTTACATCCGCTCGAAATTCACGAAATACATCAAGTCTTGGGGAGAGAAATGAGTGCACCATCTCATGATGATAAACTAATGCTTGATCGATCTCTGAACCACGGCCAGAAAACACGACGTTTCCATACTTGTCTGTAAACCCTTCTCCGATCGAAAGAGAATTATCCATCTCTACGGAGGGTTTGTAAACGAGTCTTGAGATCTCGCTCTCATCTGAGCGTGAGATGCTTCTAGACAATAGTCCTCCTAAGTCGTCTCCCGCACTGGATGGCAAATTATCAACTTTTCTAAAAATACCTCCAGCAGTTCGAAAGGAACCTTTAATGCTATCTCCAAAGAGGGGAACCCAGCCCACTAAAGAGAGGAGAAGATCGCGGATACCGCCTTCTCTTCCCTCAACAGTCTTTTCTACTGCGGCTGCTGTATCTCTCAGATCTGCTACTTGCCCATAGAGAGGGATTAATCCACTTCCCACCTGGCCTACGATCTTTCCCGCCGACTCTTTTTTGGAGAAATCTCCAGCCGTTGCCCCTTCAAAGACATCACTAAAAAACTGTCGAACACTGGCAAGAGAGCTTTGGATGGAAGTCAATGAATCTGACATAAATTTCTCCTTAATATTGTAATAATTGACGCGATTCGAACATGCTAAGAAAGATGAGGGTGCTCGGTATTGATATCCCCTCATTAGTATAGTCGTTTCTTTTTTGAATTAGTTGCCGACGGTGATGAAAAACTTTTGGTAGAAAGTTATCTGGCACCAAAGAATGACTAAGAAAGGGTAGGAGATCTTCTGATCATTCTATCAAAATTTGATCCGCATACCGTTTGATCCGCTTTTTAGCCGATAAATCCGGGCATTTCGGAGTTCCCCTCAAGGGAGATTCAGTTCCGAGTGGCTAATTGATTGTTGCTGCTTACTGGTACCAAACTTGCAAAATCTCCCATTAGGACAGCGAAAAACACAAAGCGGTTATGGGATCAATAATGAAACACAAAATTATACTTACTTTGGTGCTTGGAATGGGATTGGCTTTTCAACCTACTTCAGCCTCTGCAATGACATGCGCATCGTCAACTGGTCCTGTAGGCGATTGGGCGCTTAGCTGCGTTCAAACGACCACCTGCTGTCTAGTTCCGTATGCTGGTTTGAAGTGTAAAACAACAACCACTTCAACAACCGCAGGATTTGAATCAATTTGCTCAATGATGTAAGTTTTAAGTTATCATAGAAACGGTTGTTACCGCTTAATTTCTTCAAATTTCACTTCGTTTGAAGATTCACCAAGAAGATATTCATTATTACCTCCCCGAATCTGATACTTTGCAGTAAGAGCTGCATTTCCTACGGTTTGAAAATACGAAAGTTGAAAGTGATGAGCTCCCTTATTGAGAAAGAAATTCCCTTGGGTTAACCCCACAGGTCGAGGAGTTGTATGCTCAGAAACAATTTTTCCGTCGATAAGTAATCGAAACCCATCATCTGACTCAACACTAAAGGTATAGATCTGACCTTTTGAAGCTTGGAAAGTTCCTTCGAACTCTATGAAATAGTTCTCGCCAAACGCAACAGGACCAAGGGTTCGATGAGTAAGAACATAGTTATCTGGAAAATCAATTGTATCAATCTGAAAGCTACGAGTGTTTGTAGGAAGCTTCGGTTGATCAAGCTCCCGAATGGGTTCTGCGTTTTGTATTACTCGCCCTTCAATCCGCGGGATAAAAGCCAATGGAGCTGTTTTTTTATAAATAAAGAGGAAAAGTAAAACACTCATCGCAAAGAACCACCAACTCTTTTTCGTGCAATGTTTTTCCAAGAGATCTTTTTTGTCCATGCTCATAATTAAAACACCGGCTCCAAGCGCCAAATATCAAGCCAGCTTCGTTGTAAAAACTCTTGTGTGGAGAGAGGCTGATGATAGGTAAAGGGACTAAAAAACACGTATGCAGAAAATATATTCAAGCTAAACACAAAGAGTCCTGCATAGAGAACTTTACTGTGACGCTTGAAGCATTCTTCCATCAGATATTGAAAAATTAACGCGGAGAGAAAAAAAGAAAAAAGGAGGGGGATAAAATAATGATAGAGATACATCACCCGTTCAATTCCAAACATCGTTCCCATGTACGCTAAGTAAAGTCCCAAAAAAATCTCGATACTGAGAAAAAGCTGCTTATTTCTCGGCTCTAGGCCGTAGAGATAATGAGCTCCTACCAAAATGATAGAAAGAATTACGGCGATCCCGCCAATGGCCCACCCAATGGGGTTACATTGAAGGCGAAGATACTGAACCTTTCCCTGATCTGTTTTGTCCCATCGGTAGCTAATACTGTATTTTCCAAGAGGCCAAAAGATCGGATGACTCCCGTTTTCATCAGGAACGTCTCCTTTTAAGCGCGGAACACCCTTTTGATAGTTGAAAAAATATTTATAAGCATCACGGAGCATGAAAGAAAGATCTGCAGGGCCAAAGACCTTCTCGCCGTTTAGCACTGCTTGGTATTTAGGCGAGACATTATAATATTTATCATTGAGTACTGTTTTTGAAATGGAAAAGTGTGCATACCAGATGAGCACGATAGGAAGAAGAATCCCAACTCCCGATACAACGCTCCATAGAAAAAAACGTTTTACAATTAAAGCAGGAGTTTTAGAGAACACAAACGCATGACGAAAAAAAAGAATAGGGAAGAACAACAATAAAATTCCACTATTTGCTTTGATGCTGATGGCAAGTCCTAAGGTAATTCCAAGAAAGAAAAGTTCTCGCAAATTAGGCTCGCGCGCACGTTTTATAAGAAACACACCGAAACAGATTCCAAGAAGGATAAAAAAGAGTTGCGGGCCTTCAAGCATTGCTGCTCTTGATTGAACGATGAGCGCATTATCAAAAAGGTAGAGAGAGGTAAAAAAGAGTGCAAGGTGAGGATTTCCAAGAAGAAGGTAGAGGGCAAAAAAGAAAATTCCTGCGGCAAGAAAGCCAAACAGCGTTGAGAAAAATCGGACCCCTTTAAAGGAATATCCTGGGGGAACATCTTTTATGTAATCCGTCGTAGTAAAAGTACTTAAATCGAGATCTTTATTTGGTTTAAAAATCGCTTCTCCCGCAGCAATCAAAAGTTTTCCAAGTGGCGGGTGCATCTCCATGAAGAATATCCCTTCAAGATATTTCTCTGCTGATGCAATGTGATAGTTTTCATCCCAAAAGAGGTTCTTTGGCTCGGTGTAGTTTCTGAAATAGGTAAGATACGAAACAACGAGTACGACACCGAGATAGAGGTAAGGAACTAGGGATTGAAACGGAGTCTTTTTAACAGCCTCAGTGACTTTAACTTCTTTCTGAACCTTCCTCTTTGCCACACGACCTTATCCGATATAAATTTTGCTGCGATCAGTTTTGATGCCCCTTGTAATATATAGCGCCCTATTGTTGAATGGGCTTCTTGAACATGCATTGTTCTGCTTGTTTGTCAGAAATAAGGATCTTCCTTGATTAAGCGAAAAACTGAAGAAATTTCGGTTGGAAATATCCAGATAGGAGGGATGGCGCCTATTGCCCTACAGAGCATGTGCGCGACTAAAACTACCGATATTACCGAAACACTAACACAGATAAAACTCCTTGAAGGTGCTGGAGCCGCACTTATTCGTCTTGCGGTTGATAGTAAGCATGATGTTGAAGCGCTAAAGGAAATCAGGAAGGAAACAGCTGCTAACCTTGTAGTTGATCTTCAGGAAAATTATCGCCTGGCAAAGTCAGTCGCGCCGTTTGTTCAAAAGTTTCGCTACAACCCAGGGCACCTTCACCACCATCAAAAATCAGTAAGTGTTGAAGACAAAGTAAGGTTTTTTGTTGATGTAGCGGGGGAGCATGATTGTGCAATCCGGGTTGGGGTAAATTGTGGCTCGCTTGATCCAGCATTAAAAAAGACAAATTCAAGTCATAGTGACACGGCGTTACAATCTGCAATGTGGCATACTGATTTTTTAAAGTCCCTGGGATTTAATCGCTTTGTCGTCTCTTTAAAGAGTTCTGATCCTTACACGGTCATTGAGATAAACAAACTCTTCTCATCTGAGCGACCTGAAGTGCCGCTTCATCTTGGAGTGACCGAAGCGGGAATGCTTCCTGAGGCAGAGATTAAAACGCGTATCGCTTTTGAACAATTACTTTCCCTCGGTATCGGAGATACGGTTCGTGTTTCACTCACACTTCCTGATGAAGAGAAGGATAAAGAGGTAATCCTTGCCCGGCAGATAATCCAGGATATCGAATCTGGTCGCTTTCGCTCTGTGCCGCAATCACTTCCTGATGGGCTAAACGTTATCTCGTGCCCCTCCTGCTCCCGAGTAGAGAACAAAGCGTTTGTAAAACTTGCTCAAGAGGTAAAACAGGTAACAAGTTACGCACAGCAGCACTCAATTACGATTGCGGTAATGGGGTGTAGAGTAAACGGTCCCGGAGAAACCGATCAGGCAGACTTAGGGCTGTGGTGTGGGCCACACTATGTAAATCTCAAACGAGGTCCAGAGCTTGTTGGAGCTTTTCCTTATGATCAAGTGATCCCACGCTTGCTTAATGAAATTGAAAATATCATTGATTATAAAAAATCTGAAATAGTCTGCAATGATATCAAATAAAGAGATCTCGGAGTCGATGCGAATTCGACTTGATGATGAACTTCCAGAGATGCCTCCATTTCGTGACGACATCCGTCGTGCTCCAAAACGTGGGTATGTTCTCAATCAACAAGAAACGAAGCTTGCGCTACAAAATGCGCTTCGTTACATCCCCGAAGAGCACCATACAGTTCTTGCTCCAGAGTTTCTTGATGAGCTTCTTACCCGAGGGCGAATCTACGGGTATCGTTTTCGTCCCCCCGGAGCAATTCGTGGAAAAGCTATCGATCAATATCAGGGGAGATGTCTTGAGGGAAAAGCATTTCAGGTAATGATTGATAATAATCTTGATTTTGACGTCGCGCTCTATCCTTATGAACTTGTGACCTATGGGGAGACGGGGCAGGTTTGTCAGAATTGGATGCAATATCGGTTAATTAAGAAGTACCTTGAAGAGTTAACAGAAGAGCAGACTCTGGTACTTCACTCTGGCCATCCGCTCGGACTCTTTCAGTCTCGTCCCAGTGCGCCACGAGTGATCGCTGCAAATGGGTTAATGATCGGGCTTTTTGATGATCAAGAAAACTTTCAACGAGCGGCTGCACTTGGAGTTGCAAATTATGGTCAGATGACAGCCGGTGGGTGGATGTATATCGGCCCACAGGGAATTGTTCATGGCACGTACAACACGCTCTCTATTGCGGGGCGGATAAAACTTGGAATTCCAAACGAGGGGGATCTTTCGGGAAAGCTATTTGTTAGTTCCGGACTTGGGGGAATGAGTGGTGCTCAAGGAAAAGCGATTGAGATTGCGAGAGGTGTTGGAATTATCGCCGAAGTTGATCGTTCAAGAATTGATACTCGGTATAAGCAAGGGTGGGTAAAGCAAATTGCTGAATCACCTCAGGCAGCTTTTCAATATGCACAAGAAGCGATACGAGGGAAAAAAGGCACGGCAATTGCGTACCACGGAAATATTGTCGATCTCCTTGAATACGCTGTTAAACATAATCAACAGATCGATCTTCTCTCTGACCAAACAAGTTGTCACGTTCCGTATGACGGTGGTTATTGCCCGCAGGGATTAACGTTTGAAGAGCGCACGAAGCTTCTTGGAACAGACAAGGAGCAATTTCGCTTGCTCGTTGATAAATCGCTTCGACAACACTTTGGTGCGGTTAAAAGCCTTATCCAAAAAGGAACGTATTTTTTTGATTACGGAAACTCGTTTTTAAAAGCCATTTTTGATGCTGGTGTTACAGAGATCTCTAAAAACGGAGTTGATGAGCGGGATGGGTTTATCTGGCCTAGCTATGTAGAAGACATTCTTGGACCAGAACTTTTTGATTACGGTTACGGGCCGTTTCGTTGGGTGTGCCTCAGTGGAAAAGAAGAAGATCTTGAAAAGACCGATGCGTTAGCTGCAGAATGCATTCAGAAGGTACGTCCGAAACTTCGCTACCAGGATCATGACAATTACCGCTGGGTGTGTGCGGCAAAAGAAAATAAACTCGTTGTCGGAACCCAAGCGAGAATTCTCTATCAAGACGCAGCGGGGCGAAAAAGTATCGCCCTTCGTTTTAATGAAATGGTGAGAAAAGGAGTGATTGGACCAATCATGCTTGGTCGTGATCACCATGACACTGGAGGAACTGATTCTCCTTTTAGAGAGACTGCCAATATTAAAGATGGCTCAAACATCATGGCCGATATGGCGACGACGGGCTTTGCTGGAAACGCAGCACACGGATTTAGTCTCGTCGCCCTTCATAACGGTGGGGGAGTGGGGATCGGAAACGCCATTAACGGTGGATTTGGAATGGTGCTTGATGGGAGTGAGCGGGTAGATGATATCTTGAAAACTGCAATTCCATGGGATGTCATGGGTGGGGTTGCAAGGCGGGCTTGGGCTCGAAATAGTCATTCAATTGAAATATGTATTGAATATAACGAGAAACACCGAAAGGAAGATCAGATAACGCTGCCTTATGAACCCTCTAAAGAACTTATTGAGAAGGTAGTTTCAGAGACGTTGTCAAAACGCTAAGTAAAAAAAGTTCTGTTTGCTTATTTTCGTTTCACCTTCTTCTCAATTGCCTTTGCAATCTCTTCTTCACCTCGTTCAGTATAACGCATCGTGGTTCGAACATCGCTGTGACCAAGAGCCTGGGCTACAAGACGAACATCTTTTGAGCTATCTAGAAGTCCGTGAGCAAAGGTATGGCGGAGGAGGTGAGGGTGGAGGTTTGTTTGGGGTCCTGAATAAATTTTTTGAGCATGCTTGCCGATTGTGGCGATAGTGCGCCAGACAGTTTTTGGAGAAAGGCCAAAAGTGTTTGGAGTTCCCGGGCTTGCTCGATAGAATCCGATAAAGAGGGGGAATTTACTTTGCTCAACGAGAGAGAGTGTTTCAAGAATTGGGTAACGTTTAAAAAGCTCTTCAGCTCTTTTTTCACAGTAATGTTTCAATTCTTCTCTAATCTGTGAGTCAAGATAGACATTTCGAAACTTTTTCCCTTTGGTTTTTACGTTTTTTAACCAAGAATAATCTTCACTGACCTGTCCAAGAAGCAATAAGCGTGCTTCATCAGCACGAAGTCCTGTGGCAAGAAGAAGTTCAAGGAGAAACTTATCGCGAAGAGCTTTAAAGCTTTCAGGGTGTTTTGAAAGTTCTTCAGTAGCTGCAAGCTTGAGTGCTTGTAGCTCCTCTTCGCTCAAGCCCCGTGGTCGGGTGTTTTGCTGAATGGGACCTTTTACTTCCCGAGCGGGGTTAATATAGCCGTGGATTCGCTCTGCTAATGTTCTTCCAAAGTGCTTAATGGTTGCAAGCCTACGGGCGACGGTGGCTGGAGACTCCCCAAGAGAGAGCCGGTAGTCGATAAATGTTTGCGTTTTTTGGAGTGTCCAATCAGAGACTCGCACAGAATGTGCATTTTTTGTCTCTCCTAAAAATTCAAGAAAATATTGCAGATCATAACGCTTTGCTCGAGCGGTGTGACTTCCACCGGAAGCATAGTAGTGGAGGTAGTTTTCAATAATGTCACGAAGTGATTCTCCACTTAAAGCTCCGACCTGAGAGAGACGTCCTTCGCCGCCGGTAAATCCACCCTGAGTAAAGGGCGCGGCAATTGCGCTCTTTGTGGAGGTTTCAAGAACTATTATCTCTCTTTTTTCAGGCATTACTTTTTAAGCAGATTATGACAGAAATTTTATCCGCATTATCGCTGGTAGGGTACTTCTGTGGCAAGGGAAAATCCGTAGTTTGCTTATCTTCTTTACTTCATATGGCCTAAATCCAGATTTTACTCGTGGGAAGTATTCCTCTGTGTTAAGCGTTTTTCATGAGTACGACTCGAAAAAAGAAAAAAGATTTTAAGTTGCGAGAGGAGATCGTTTTAGAGTTTGAGCGATTTGCTCCAAGCCGAAAACAAACAGAGATTGTAGAGCAATTGCTGCAACAATGGATCGAAGAGAAAAAAAATGCTGAATCCCAAGCAGCGATTCAGCGTGCCTATGAGAGAGATAAAAAACAGTTAAGCCAGGGGAGGCGGTGATGATTCGAGTTTCACATGATAATGAAATGATTGAAGAAGCCATAGAGCTTAAAGTCCAGCGCGGTTCTTTAATTACAGTAAAGTCAAGTTCAAACCCATCTTTGCAACGAGCGATTGTGATGAGTAATAATTTTCAAAATGAGATGTCAGATTTTATTGTTGTTGTTCCGTTGGAGAGAAGAGTATCAAGGCTTCATGCTCCATTTGCGGTTGATCTTGGACGAAGCGAAGGACTTCGCGAGCTTCACACGGCACGGTGTGATTGGGTGACGACGATCGAGCAACATGAGATAAACTCAATTGAACGAGCACGATTTTCTGATGGAGTGCTTTCACAACTAGAGCACGCACTTCGCTCGGCGCTTGGGTTTCGGGATGCGATGTAATATTTTCCACCGCGAAATATACGGCCAGTTGTCCTGATTTAAGGCCGTAATTAAAAAAATCTATTATTTTAC
>CAZDIO010000051.1:0-4797 GCA_964505555.1 uncultured Bdellovibrionales bacterium | reverse complement strand
ACCCACGAAATTTCTATTCGCTTTCCAAAGTGTTTTATTTATACGTCCCCCTCCCCACGACAGGGAGGTCCTGCGAGATCTAAAATGGAATGGCTCTAGGAGAAAGTTCTCTACACTTTTTCTTCTGTTGGAGTTGGTGGTGGAGAGTGTTGAATAATCTCCTCTTCACGCGAATCTCCTCCGGGCTCAACACGCCTTTCGTCCCGCGGTGGGCCGTCTTGAGGAGAAGAATCAACTCGATCAGGATATGGTCTGTTTCTTCCATCCATCGGTCGGCGGTGGTTGTTTCTTTTTCCTTGATAACGATTATTTCGCTGACGCCTCTGGTTATTATTCATCTGTCCACGCCCTTGTCCACGTCCTTGAGCCCGGCGAGGACCTGCGTTTTGCTGATCTCCAGAGTCTCGATTTGTAATTCTTCGTTGTTGATTGGAGTCGCTTGTTTGCTTGGGGCGGTTGTCTTCAGAAAGTATCGAAGAGGTGTCTCGCACCTGAGTATCAAGTTCTAACTCATATTCATCTGGCTTCATGCGTCCATCTGCATAGATGAGAATTGTGGTGCTTGTCTGATCTTCAAGCTTGGAAAGGGTATGGCGTTTGTTATTGAGAAGAAAGAGCGCCGCAGCCGGTGCCATTCGCACCCGAATTTGTTGAATGCCTCCAGCAAATGCAGCCGATTGCACCTTTCTTAATGCTTCAAGAGCAGCAGATTCTGCAGTTTTTACTCTTCCATGGCCCGCGCAGTAAGGACATTTCATATGACTCTGGCTTACCAGTGAAGCTTTGAGTCGTTGTCGAGAAAGCTCTAACAAGCCAAACTTTGAGATTCTTCCCAACTCAATCTTTGCCTTGTCGTTTCTGACGGCATCCCGGAATGCTCGTTCTACGTTTGCCTTATGGCGTTTGTCATACATATCAATAAAATCAATGACAATTAGCCCGCCCAAATCTCGAAGGCGCAGTTGTGTGGCGATCTCTCTTGCCGCTTCAAGGTTTGTGTTAAAAGCGGTTTCTTCAACATCGGACTGACCAGTCGATCGGCCAGAGTTAACATCAATGGCAACGATCGCTTCAGTAACATTGACAACGATCGAACCTCCAGAAGGTAGGGTAACTTCCGGTTGATTTGTAGCTTCTACTTGCTTATCGAGATGGTAGTTTGAGAAGAGCGGTTGTGCTTTATCATAGAAAATAATCCGATTTCGAAAGACCGGCATCATCGTTTCCATAAACTGCGAGAGGCGTTCGTAGGTCTCGCGATCATCGACCAACACCTCTTCTACCTCGGGAGTGAAGTAATCGCGGATAGTTCGAATTGCCAGATCACTCTCTTTGTAGAGAATCAAAGGAGTGTCGTCGCTCATGCTTTTTTCGACAATCGAGATCCACAATTCAAGAAGACCATCAAGGTCACGTTGGAGCTCAGGAATGGTTCTGCTAATTCCGGCGGTGCGTACAATGACACCCATGCCAGGGGGAACTTCTAGTTTATCTACTGCTTGGCGAAGTTTTCTTCTTTCAATTTCATCGGCAATCTTTCGTGAAACGCCCCCCCGTTGATTGCCAATCATCAATACTAAGTATCGACCAGGAAGTGAAAGATTAGTCGTAAGGGTAGCACCCTTTGCTTCGCGTTCATCCTTTACTACCTGAACCACTAAATGTTGACCAGGCTGAAGCACGTCTTGGATCGCCGGACGAAAGCGCTTATTCTTATTAGGTGGTTCGTTTTCTGAGGTCAGAAAGTAACTAGGATGAATATCATTAATTTGCAGAAAACCGTTTCTCTGAGAGCCAATATCAAGAAATGCAGCCTGAAGGCTTGGCTCAATTCGAGTAATTGTTGACTTATAAATGTTACCTCGAAGTTGAACCGAATCTGCTCTCTCAACTTCAAGTTCTACTAGGTAATCATCCTCTGCAATTACAATCCGGCACTCTTCGGGGTTGATTGCGTTGATCAACATTCTTCTTGTCATAGAATTCTCCAGGGGAAAAATATTTAAAAGAGAAGTACCAGAACATGGAAAGGAGGGAGTTTAAGAAAAGGAAGATGCAAAAGTGAGTGTTTTAACAGATGATCGAACTAGCTAATTGTAGAGCTTGTTTTACTTGTCATCTCTTAGTTCTATCTCTCACTATAAAAATAAAATCTTTAAAATCTATTAAAAATGCTTTTTCGCTACACAGATAAGCGAATTGGCTATTATAAAAAAGAAAACATTTTGTTTGGACTCATTGTCCTTGTTTCATGTAAAGATCTGACTTTACTTATGCATTCCTCAACTTTTCTAATTTCACCTACAATATTTTCGGTAGTATCTCTTTAATCTCCTTTATTAAGCTTTAAAAATCACTTTGAAATCTTTTGCTAAAAGATCTTTTTCAATTTTGAAATTCCGTTATCTAACAAAATTCTCACGAGATAAGTCGTTAATATCATTTAAAAGTACAGCTTGTTATTTATGACTACATTACTCGCGTTGCTGCATTATAACCAAATACTCCACCCCTGCCAATGGGAGCTACCTTGCTATTGGTGGTTATAGGCGATTAAATCTATTGCTATTCTCCGCATGCGCTATTAATTCTGATGCAATAAATGTAAACGAAGGAGTTAAAAACATTTAACTTGCTTTTGGGGAGCTATAGGGATTGGGACAGAACGATACTGCAAAAATTAGTGGGGTGAGTACGCCAGGTATTAAGTTAGTTGTAACCCGTGGTCAAACCACGGGCGCGACATTTTATCTTGGAGAGGGGACAAACTTAGTTGGTCGGTGGGATCCAGATAGTGGAGCATTTCCAGAGATCGACTTAGAACCTCATGATGCAGAGGCAAAGATCTCAAGAAGACATGCGATTATTGAGGTGAATCAGAATCGGGTAATGGTTGAAGACATCGGGAGTCTTAACGGAACGTTTATCAACCGTGGAACGAGGCTCAAACCAGGCGAGAAGCACGAACTTCGTAACGGTGATGAGCTCGTAGTCGGAAAGACCTTTCTTCGACTTGAGTTTGATACGGCAGTAAGGATGTAGCGCTTTCTGAGTTCAAGGGTTCTTCGCTTATATCAGCGAGAAATGAAATTAGAATGCCTTTTAATTGAACACAGAGTTTCACAGGGTTACACAGAGTTGGAGAATTAAATTTCTTTAACTCTGTGTAACCCTGTGAAACTCTGTGTTCATAAAATATTGATATTGAGCCAAAATTTACCTTCAAAACGGCCAAAAGCTTCTGGTAGAAGTAAGGGTTTAAAGAATCGTAAAAATTGTAACTTCTGGTGGGGCAAAGAGGCGAAGGCGAATGTTTCCGTAGCCAACGCCGTTTGTTACATACACCAGAGTGTCATTGTGCCAACTTATTCCTCGCACATGCTTTGATTGCTTTGTTCTGGTGACGATTGGGGGAAGAAAAGGAAGGCACACCTGACCACCATGGGTGTGGCCACAGAGCACAAGCTGGATCTGTTCAAGGAGTTTAGCGTCTTCAGAAAGAGTAATATCAGGGTTATGGGAGAGGAGAATTTTAAAAAAAGGGTTTGAGAGATCTGTTTCTGCAGAAAGAGGAACTTTATACCCATTGAGACTTTGTGAAAGATTTGGTTTGCCGCGAGTATAATCATCGATCCCTGCAACAAATAACGTATGTTCTCCACGAGAGATGTGGCAGGACTGATTTTCGAGCCAGATAACTCTCTCCTTAAACTGCCGTTTAATAAGTTCGGCACCCTCAACATGATCGTGATTACCAATGACCCCGATAACTCCATCGCTAGCGGTGAGTTTTGCGATCTCCGCTGCAAGCGACTGAGCAAGCCGACGAACTTCACGCTTATAAGCGAACCAATCGGCACGTTTCGGACCAAGTGTTGAAGCAAGGGTATAAGAAAGGTCTACTGCTTGCATTTGTACAAAGTCCCCGGTTAGGACAACGAGATCTGGGTTTTCTGACTGAGTAATCGCTAACGCTTTGGTGATATGTTCGAGGGGGGTAGGGGAGCCGAGATGAAAGTCACTTAGTTGCGCAATGCGGTATCCCTTAAATTCTTTGGGGGTATTTGGGAGACGTAACTCAACGCAAGAAAGCTGAAACCTTCCCCGTTTTGTTTTCTTTACCGTGACGGATATTTTTTCCATTCTTTGCACATAAGACATCGAGTGCTTGAACAAGAAACCTTTGCCGAAAGTGATTATTTCTCAGAATCAGCATGCCCAAGGACTCGATGAGGTTAAGAGCAAGGAAGAGTATCCGAAAGTTAAAAGAGCGGAAAGGAGATTGTTTCTAATAATATCAGCACGTTACGCCGCTAGAGAAGCAAGTATCAGTATTTATTAGATTGTAGGTGTAGAAAGCTGTGTAATATAAGTCTGGTGTGGAGGAACGTGTTGTGCCGCAGGCAATAATTAAAAGACTTTTTGATTCCCTTGATGAACTTGAGCGTTCAATTCATTTAGCAAAGAGCGCTCTCTCTTCAAAAAATGGAGCAACAGAAACGATGCTTCAACGTATCGCCTACTATGAAGAGGTGCTTTCAAAACAACGAAAACTTGCCGGCTCTCTTGTTGATTTTCTTGTAAAAGAAAATTGGCAGGAAGTAACAAGACACATTAAACTTATTAATGGATTGTCCTCTTTAATCCACGACGACGCGAAATCATTTGTTGCCGAGATCATAACCGGCGGACGCCTCACCCAAGAACCCGCAGAAACAAAAATCTAACAGCTTTGGAATTGCTCTAACTGTCTAGCACTCTTTCAACCTGTCGTTGCGAGCGAAGCGAAGCAATCTC
>CAZDIO010000050.1:0-11782 GCA_964505555.1 uncultured Bdellovibrionales bacterium | reverse complement strand
AGCGGAGCGAAGCAATCTCGAATCGCTTCAGCAGCTACGAGATTGCTTCGCTCCGCTCGCAACGACAGGGAGACGATTTCTTGCCACACTTAAAGAGGAATCGCTCTAGTTAAAAAACCTCATTCTCATCAGCAATGACTTTTTTTTAGTAGAGGTTCGTAAAGAAGTTCGTACTGCCTTGTGCCAGCCGCCGTTTTTGATCCATTGATTGAGTAGCTGTATGTCTGGATGCCTTCTCTCCAGCGCTCGAAATTCGCGTCCGTGGTAGATCCTGCGGCCGTTTACCTGTTTTGGTTTGCCCAGTGCGGCATGGCACATCTCATGGTAGAGGAGGGGTTCTAAGTAGGGGGTATATTCGATAGCTGCGAGCACTCCAGCAACACCCACACGTCTTCTTGTTATGTTACACGAGGCAAGAGTTGAGCGGTGATTTCTCCGTGACCAAAAGACGTGGTAATCATCTAACTCAGGAAGTTCAGGAAAATATTCTCTACGAATTTTTTCCCATAATTCTCTCAGGTTCCAATGTTGAGGTTCTGTCTGTTGTAGCTTGGTCTGTTGTAATTCTTTTGTAGATTCCATCTTTGTTGGGGATTATCTTATCCCTTTTTACGTTTCTTAAAAATAGACAGTTCGTGGTATCGTAAATGACGCCTTTTTGCTATCTCCAAGTTACATAAGGAGTGCTCTTTGGAAGAGAATAAAGAAAAACCTGATCAAATAACCCCTCCGCTGGATGAAAATGACGGCGCGGCTCTTGATGGTAGTGAGGTCGATAATAAAGAGTACTATGAAAAACTCAGTAAAGAATTTGTTGTTACAGAAAGAAAGCTTACTCAGGGTGACACTCCTTCGATCTCTTTAAACTCAGAGAAGAGCTGGGAAGCTGCTGGAGGGATTGTTTCAGAAGTTCACCCTGTGTCTAAAATTGTCTGGGTAATTATTCGGGCAGTGTTTTCAAAGCCAGGAATAATTCGAGAAGCACATCCCGGCGTTTTTTTCCCGCTCGATAGTGTGCTCTGCTACGCTGCAAATCAACGACCTTTTCTTACAAAGAAAGAAAAAGAAAAAGTAACTCTTACGACAGTTATCCCTCTCCTTGGAGTGGATGTCTGTGCCGCGCTCTGTCTTATCCATGCGATTTGTCGTCGAGTATCGGCCTCGATGGGAGAGAGACATTGGCGACCGATCTTAGAAACGGGGCTAAGGAGGGCGCAGGCTGGGTATTACTTGGGGAATAACTCTTCCGGGTTTGGAAGAGGAAGATGTATGATTGCTGGGTTTATGACCGTGACGGGACTTGCCGTTTCCCTGGTTCGAGCCTCTGAGGAGAGAAGAGAGGAGATCCTTGATCTTTTACAAGGAGGAAACGATCTCGATAGTCTCTCTTTAGATGAGCTTGGTTGTAGTCCGTTACAGATTGCAGCCATTACCCTCTCTGCTGCAGGGTGCGGAAAAGAGGGAGCGCTTGCTTTAACCAGTCTCTCCGTTGGTGCACCAAGTAGTGATCAAGAAAGTGAAGAGTATCGTTGGATAGCAGCTCTGAAACTGACGGTGCAATTACTTGGGCCGGAAGCAGAGAAAGCAGAGGAGAAGTATTGGCGGGCGCTTGGCATAGTTGATGAAGAGGGACGAGAGGGGGTGCTTGGGGAATTAAAAAATGTCACCCGGAAACCATACAACTGGCATTGGCTTACCTGGCCCCAAAAATGGATGGTCCCTTAAATTGTGGTTTAAAGGGCGGCTTTTGGTCTAGGCCTTCGTTGCGGGAGATTGTTCCGGTGCTCATGTGCGGGGAGCACATTCCGCTCCTCACAATTCCCGCGCCTCGTCCTAGGCCAAAATCCGCCCTTTAAACCACAATTTAACTTGGGGCGATCGTTGGGATGATTATTAGGGTGATCGTGGAGAGATAAATATGTTTCGGCGTTTGGGATATCGGTTCGTGATGTTGTTTTTTATTTTTAATGGGATCGATTGCTCTCTCGTATGTGGTGAGAGTCTCGTGAAACCGGATCTTCGTGAGGAGGGTTCTTCGGGAGTTCAGTTTGTGGTGTTGCCGGGAGTGAATTTTAAAACTCTTAAGGCGTTTGATTTTGAGCTTTCTTTGCCGAGAAATCATACCCTGAGCGATCAGGTGCGAAGTACGGTTAAAGCGGTGGATAATGTGGGTACGGTTCTTGTTGAGAAAGAGATTGAATCAACGACATTTTCTCTTCCTGTTTCGGTCAGGGAGTTTGCAGAGAAGCCAGGCAAGCCAGAGAAGATAAACCTTGAGCTTCGACTTTATTACTGTACCGAAGATAAAAAAGGACAGTGTTATATTAAACGAGTGACCCTTACGGTTCCATTTTTAGAAGAAAATCAGAATGAACGAGAAAAGATCACTTTTTCTATCTCGTAATTGAGGGCTTCAACTAAAAAGAAACTTTCGGCGCTTCTCGTTCTTGGGCATTTGTTAGTTCAAACAGTTCGGCCGGACCAAAATTAAACATACTGGCAATGATTACACTCGGAAAGACTTCTCGCTGGGTATTATACATCATGACGGCATCGTTGTAGCCTTCTCGGGACTCAGAGATCTTGTTTTCTGTGGTAGAGAGCTCTGTCATCAAGAGAGACATCGTTTGGTTTGCCTTGAGGTCGGGGTAGTTCTCTGCTACCGCAAATAGCCGAGAAAGAGTTCCTGAAAGAGCTGCCTCTGCTCCCAGTAAGCTTTTCATTGCTGACGGGTCACCAGGATTTTTTGCAGCACGATCGTTTGCAAAGGCGGCTTGGTTTCGAGCAGCGATGACTCCCTCAAGAGTTTCTCGTTCATGTTTGATATACCCTTTTGCGGTTTCAATTAAATTAGGAATAAGATCGTAGCGACGCTTCAATTGCACATCAATCTGGGAATAGGCGTTTTTATATTGGTTTCTAAGCGCAATGAGTTTGTTATAGAGACTGATACAAACAACAATAAAAAGCGCGCCTAGTCCTAAAATAATGAGCATGATTATTCCCATATGCACTCCGTAGTTGTTGAGGGGGATAAATGCACATCCATCCTTATATAAGCTCCCCGTTGATGCAAGCCTTAATACTTAATCTTTAACTTAACCTTTAACTTCTACTAAACTTAGCCTTGCACTTGCTCTACACATTAAATTTTTAGAGCAAGAGCAAGAGCAAGGCTAAGTTTAGTAGAAGTTAAAGTGAAAAATAAGTCTAAGTAAAACCTAAGTAATTCCTATCTTACTTTCCCTATAAGAAAAACCACTCAACACATAACCCTCTGCAGATTCTTTGAGGCGTTTAATTTCACTCTCTTCTAGCGTTCGCACAACCTTTCCTGGAGAGCCAAGAACCAAGCTTCGTGGGGGGATTTTTTTCCCCTCAGTAATCAATGTCCCCGCACCAATGAGACACTCCTCTTCAATCACAGCATCATCAAGAACAATTGCCCCCATTCCAATGAGTACCCGGTTTCCAACGAAGCACCCATGAACAATAGCGCGGTGACCAATGGTGACCTCCTCTCCGACGATGCAAGGAGATCGTTTGTAAGTCGTATGGAGGAGTGCATGTTCTTGAATATTTGTTCGTGCCCCAACGGTGATTCCTAAGATATCACCGCGAAGTACCGCCCCAAAGAAGATAGAAACATTATCGCCAAGGGTAACATCGCCAATAATTGTTGCATTTGATGCAATGAAAACATCTTTACCTACGATGGGAGTTTTTCCCTTAAAGGGATGGAGCATCTTTGTATCCAGTCGATGAGTTAAAAAGCTTACCCAACTAAACGTTTTGCAGCTTGCACGATATCTTCAACGGTAGGGGCCATAAGTTTTTCAAGATTCTTTGCATACGGATAAGGGCAGTCTCGACCAGAGAGCACCTGGATAGGAGCATCCAGATAGTCAAACATCGTCTCTCCGATCTGTGCGGCAAGAGATCGCCCCACACTTGCTATGGGCCACGCCTCCTGGACGATCAACACCCGATTTGTTTTCTTCACAGAGGCATAGATCGTCTCTTCATCAAGAGGACGAATAGTTCGAAGATCGATAATTTCTGGTGAAATACCCTCATTCAGAAGAGGTTGAAGTGCCGCTTCAACGGTGGCTGCAGCCTTTGACCAGCAAAGAATCGTTAGGTCGTTTCCGATAGAGGAGATCCTTGCTGAACCGATCGGGATCAGTAGTTCCCCCTCAGGAACCTGACCTTTCACACTATACATCGCTTCTGACTCAATAAAGACGATCGGATTTTCATCTCGAATAGCGCTCTTGAGTAATCCCTTTGCATCGGCAGAATTAGAAGGCATGACCACTTTTAATCCGGGAATATTTGCATAGAGACTTTCAAAGCTCTGAGAGTGCTGAGCTGCAAGTTGGAGGACCGAACCACCTGGGCCTCGAAACACGATCGGGCAGGTAAACTGTCCTCCCGACATGTAACGAAGTTTTGCCGCGGAGTTAATTACCTGATCGATACCGATCAGTGAGAAGTTAAAGGTCATAAACTCAATAACGGGTCTCAAACCCACCATCGCTGCTCCAACTCCGAGCCCGGCAAATCCGTTTTCAGAAATCGGTGTATCAATGACACGGCGCTCACCAAAACGTTGGAGGAGTCCCCGTGAGACTTTATAAGCGCCATCATAGTATCCAACTTCTTCTCCCATTAGGAACACGCGCTCATCACGCTCCATCTCCTCAGCGAGAGCTTCATTGAGAGCATCACGGATACTTAATTCCTTCATGTGATAATCAGTGTCCTAAGAAACATAGGTGTAATCTTCTACCGTGCTCAGATCTGGCTCAGGTGAATTGTCTGCAAATGAAAGAGCATCTTTCATCTCTTCTTCAACGCTTTTCTCGATCGCTTCAAGTTTGTTTGCAAGCTCAGGGAAGTCTTTTTGAATTCGACCTTTTGCAATAATCAAAGGATCTCTTGCTTTCCACTGTTCAAGCTCCTCTTTCGTTCGATATTTTGCAGGATCCGCCATTGAGTGTCCACGATATCGATACGTTTTAAACTCAAGAAGTGTAGGCAGAGATTCCTCTCGTGCGCGTTCAATGGCCTGTTTTGCAGCTTCATAACACTCCACAACATCAACCCCTTCAAAAGTTCCTCGTGCCATCGGGTAGCCAAGCGCACGAATGGAGGCGTTATCTGTTGCCAAGGTGCGATGAAGCGGTGTGCCCATCGCGTAATAATTATTTTCAATTATATAGACAACAGGAAGTTTCCAAAGTGCGGCAAGACACATCCCTTCATGAAAAGGGCCGATACTCACCGCCCCATCTCCAAGAAAGCACACCGTGACAGATTTCTCTCCTCGATACTTTGAAGCAAACGCTGTTCCCGCGGCGAGCGGAACATGCGCGCCGACAATTCCCCAACCACCAAGAAAGTTTAGCTCCTTAGAGAAGAAGTGCATTGAGCCCCCACGACCCTTTGACATTCCGGTAGCTTTTCCAAAAAGCTCTGCCATTCCTTCTCTTGCCGTTCCACCACGGGCAAGATACTGAGCGTGTAAACGGTAAGCGGTAATTATATAATCTTCTTTTTTGAGCGCTTCGATCACTCCTGCGCCAATTGCCTCCTGACCATTATACAAATGGAGAAAGCCACCGATCTTTCGCTGAGTGTATGCTTGTGCAGCATCCTCCTCAAAGCGTCGCATCAGAAGCATCTGTCGATACAATTTTAGTAACTGGTGGCCATCCATATGAGCCTCCCTTTGTAAGGAAAATTCTCCTTTGAGACAAGTAAGACCGGTAAGTTCACAATTAACGACAGAAGCTTACGGTATATCTAGCGCCCGGTAGGAAGTGCCCGGAGAGGAAATAGAGAGTTAAGCATCATCTCACGGCAACTTTCGCCTGAAGACCAGCATGACAAACAGCTGAGGGTGAAAGCCAATGAAGCTAATACAGCACTGCATTCATGCGTACAACCCCAGGAAGTGTCGCACCTAATCTCCAGGATAAAGATGCCGTTCAAACGGACTTTTGCTCTGTATTAAAAAAATACAAGAGTATCGACAATAAAATAGGTGAACCCTATTTTGTAAAAGTGGGACCCACGTAAACCCCGCTGAAGTCCGATAGGGCCTAAATACAAGTACCTAGGCTACGGCATGTCATAAGGGGCACAGAGGCAGTTCCCATATGTATTATATCGGTTCAAATTTTTTGATGGCCGACACTACATTTGAGCAAAAGTCCTAATCCTATTTTAACCTAAACCTTTTTCCCTTGTCCATTCTATGTACCTCCTGGCACATTAAGAACGACTATAAATAGATAGCTCAGTAAGAAATACAACCATTAGACGTGCGGTACCAGAGATTACTTGCAATTGATCCCAGCCTGAGTTGTTCAGGGTGGGCGCTATTTAGTATCAGAGGAAAAATTCCTACTGCATGTGGTGTGCTTTCACCTCCAGGACCAAAAATCTCTCTTGCAAAGCGTTTTGATATTCTCCAAGGGCTTGTGGACAAACTGTTAACGGAGCTTAACTTCGGAGAATCAGACATTCTTGTATGTGAAGGTCCTGCACCACTTGTTCTTAATCCCCAGAGTGCACTTAAAGTTGAAGGGGTTCGGGGAATCTTTGAGACGATGTCACGTCAACGAGGAGGGCTTGTTCCTGGGCGCCTCAATCCACGAACCATTCAGATTGAGTTACTCGGAATGCCTGGAAAACAGTTGCAAAGAAAAGAGGTAAAGATTTGGGCAAGAGAAATTGCGTTTCGTTTATACGGAAGCGAGCTTGCAAAGATTCTTCAGGTAAGAAAGCAAACGATCTCACAAGACATTATTGATGCCGTATTGATCGGTTCGCTCGCAGTGTCTCGAATTGAACGAGCGGCGCGTTTCGGAGAGGAGTTAGAGAGTGCGTTCTTGGCAAAGAGTAAGCGAAGAGAGGGATCCCGATCTCTTGATGGAGTTTCTAGTCGAAGCAGAGTTCAACACTGGAGTGAAGCGGATTACCGTAACCATCTGCTCAAATCAAGAAGCTAAATAATGACTCAGAAGCAGCGGTATAAACTTGAGGCAATCAGCCTCTTTCTTTGTATGCTTTTTTTTATGGCTTGTGCGCCACGAGTGCTCTCGGCAGAGCATCAAGAAAAAAATCATGCAGCGGTCGGAAAAGAAGAAAAAGGAGAGGTTGAGCTTCGAATTTGCACCCAAAACATTCATAATTTAGGGATGAAGAAGAAGCAGACAAAATCGCGCAAAAAAAAGCGCACGCCACAAGAGGGAACGCAGGCAAAATATCTAGCAGCAAGAATTATGGAGGCGCGGTGTGATGTTGTTGCTGTTCAAGAAGTGTGGGGTGAAGATCTTCACGAGGCAAAACGGTCATTGCAGATCCTGGTCAACGCGCTTGCCAATGCAGGAGCGATTTTTGTGCCGATCGTTGGTGAAGGTCCGGAGCGTCCGATTCGAAACGGCTTTCTGATAAGAAAAAATTCAGCAGAACTGTTAGATACTGCAATATTTCCCACCGAGAACGTTCCGAAATTATCACTGTTGAAGCCTGCCCAACGATATCCACGTTCGCCATTGCAAGTAACACTGAGAGTTTTGGGCAGAGAAAATAAGCCGACACGGAGAGTGGTTCTTTTAACGATGCACTTTAAATCAAAGGTCGATGGATGGCGAGATCCGACACAGACCCTCTATGAGGCATTTCGCATGGAGATGGCAGAAGGCTTGCGAACGATTGCTGAGCGAGAACTAGAAAAATCTCCAGAAAGTATCGTCATTCTTCTTGGTGATCAAAACAACGATGAGCAGAGCGCAACGGCTGCGATTCTTCGTGGAGATAAGCTCCTTCTTGACTTCCAAGAGGGGGGGGCTTGCAAGCTCGATGAACGGCATCTTCCTCGTTGCGATAAAAGTGTTATGCATGAGCCAAAATTTGTCGCACTGCTTGAAGAGGCATATCGAAAGGGGGCGCGTTATGGTGATGTCGCGACGTACCTCTACCGTGGAGAACTTTCGATAATCGATAATATTTACGTTTCACCACAGTGTCTTTGGATGTTTCATCGAAGTGATGGGGGGGTTGCCGTAGGGGTGAAAGGGAATTTTCGTCGAGGGAGCGATCATAAGCTTGTCTGGACTGAGCTCAATTGGTAGGTGCTCAATTGCTTGATTTTGGATTTCTTGTTAAGAGATGACCCTTCCTGCTAAAGGTGATAAACTTTTGAGTGAAGATGTATGTGGGTAAGAGCCTCAGGCCAACTCAGTGAAAATGTCAACCAGTTCACCACGGCTGTCTCCAGTCATTTGCTCTATCAAGGGGAGCAAGTTGCGCTCGTTGATGGAACGATTACAGCAGTTTCTCAGGCGCTCTCTGAACAGGTAAAAAGTGCGCTTGAAGTCGGGAAAACAGTTCAGTATCTGTTAGTTACCCATGGGCATTTTGATCACCTTGCTTCAATTCCTCAACTAAGAAAAACTTTTCCTCAACTGCAAGTGCTGGGATCGGCGCTTCTTGCAGAACGGTTGCGAGATGGTGGAGAGAGAGAGAACGTTTGGGCGAAAAATGCCGAGTGTTCTACGGCGATGCAATTTACGGAGGAGCTTGATTTCAAAGAATGGAGCGATCTTCTTTTCATCGATCAGGTGCTTCGGGATGGGGATGTTTTATCGTTGGGAGATGAGATTGAGATTAAAGCGATCTCTTCCTTGGGGCATACGGAAGAAGGGCTTTCATATTTTCTTCGTCCTGATGGCGCGCTTGCGGGAGGCGAAGCGCTCGGAGGGTTTCATGGGCGTGGAAAGATCTCCTCTTGTTTTATGAGTGGATATTCCGATTGGATGGAAAATCTAGATAAACTCGCTACGTTAGAAATTAACATCATTGGCTTTCCTCACAGCGGTGCTCTCACCGGAGAGTTAGCAAAAACATATCTGATGAATGCAAGACAAGCAGCGCAACAACTTCACGATTCTATTAAGCAAGGGCTTGATAACGGAGAATTGGTTGATGAGATCTGCGCCCGCCTCTTACCAGAGATGATTGAGCAAGGTATTGTAGCTGAGGGGCCATTTCGAGAGATGGTCAATGAAAGCGTTCAACAGATGGTGCAGGTAGTAGCAGAGGAAGGGTAGAAGCGAAAACCGCCGTCTCTACTTCGAAAGATACGTCTCAATATGCTTTAGTAATTTTTCAGGTCGGCAAGGTTTTGTAAGAACCTCATTACATCCTGCTTCAAGTGCTTGGAGATGAAGTTCTGGTTCATCAACGGCTGTAAAGGCGATAATCGGAACGGTGGTCAGTCCGAGAGCTCGAATTTGTTCCACGGTCTCTTTCCCATTGATTTCTGGCATCATCAGATCAACGATCAGCAGATCGGGTTTGTGAGTTTTTACATATTCAATGGCACTTGCGCCATCGGCGCAACGATCCACCCGGTAGCCACGGTCTTCAAAAAAATAGGAGACAATATCTAGTGAGGTGATGTCGTCATCAATTACGAGAATGTGTTTTTCCATTTTCTCTAAATCTTCTGATCTTACTATCGCTTGGGAGTTAAGATGCTTAGTGTATAAGAGTTGTTCCTTAATCTTGTAAAACCTATCTAAATTTAAGTACTTAGGCCACGTTTGGCTACCCCTATATATCAGAAAAAACACCCCACCTTGTTTAAATGAAATATAACGCACTGCCAGAGGTGAGCAGGGAGGGCAAGAAGCTACGGTGAGTGCCGGATAAGGCAACGTTTTTCCAAATCTCCTAATAACATAATTGTAGTTCTCCCTTTCTCCACGAGTGGCTGGGAGGATAATTATGGAGGTAGAGTTTTGTTAAAGAAAATATCACTTTTAGTTGGCATTCTTATCGGGGCTAGCTCCTGCGGCTCGATGGGATATGAGCGGAAATTGGGATTGATTTTTGGTGGAGGGCTTGGCACCGGAATTGGAGCTGCGATCGGGGACTCAGTTGGTTCTGCTGGTGAGGGTGCCGCAATTGGAGCGGGGACCGGAGCATTGCTTGGGTATTTTATTGGTGGAAGCATTGAAGCGAGAAACGAAACAGCTGTTAGCGAAAAGTCTGATTATGTCATTCGCATCCCACTTACCGTATCAGACGATCAAAAGCAGATCGATGCGATGCGTCGAAAGATGGAAGATGAAGCGATGTTTGGTGGGAAGGAAGTTAAACCTTGGAATGAACGATACTGGGGAGAAAACCCAAACAATCCGTATCAAGGACCAGATCGCGGATCTTCATTTTAATTATCTTTAATCCTCTAAATTCATCTTCAGAAATCTCTCATAAAATCTCATTTTATTGGGATGGGAGCGTTGTTTTATCTCTCCTGGTAAATCACTTCATTGTCATCTGGTGCACAGTGAGATAAAACAGCATCAGTGTAGGGCTGAAATGACATTGTATAGGCGACAAAAGAGCAGTGATATTCTTAACAGGGGGGACAGGGTTTTTGGGTCGAGAGCTCTTGGCGAGGTTACTTGCCGAGGGGGAGCGGGTTTCGCTTCTTGTAAGACCTGAAGGGCGAGCGGATTCAGAGAAACGGGTTCGAAAGCTTCTTGCTGCGCTCGTTGGTGCTGAACGAGCCAAGGGATTATTTTCGCAACTGGAGGTCGTCTCCGGTGATATTACGATGCCCTGTTTTGGTTTAGGAGAATCACAATTTTCAGATCTTGCAAGGCGCATTGGGACTATTTATCATAGTGCAGCCTCAACCTCTCTTGGCCAAAATTTAGAAGACGCGAGAAAGATAAATGTTGGGGGCACGCTCCAAGTCTTAGCCTTAGCAGAGAGAGCACGATCTCTTCACAATCATAACGTCAGGCTTTGTCATGTTTCTACTGCGTATGTTGCAGGAGATCGCGATACTATTGTCAGTTCAGAAGAGCTCTCCTTAACGCAGAGATTTCGAAATACCTATGAACAAACGAAGGCGGAAGCTGAGCGTCTGGTAAGAGATCGAGCAGCAATCTTACCGGTGCTTATTATGCGCCCTAGTCTTATCGTGGGCGATAGCCATACGGGGAAAACTTCTGCCTTTAATGTTATTTATGTTCCAGCGCGTTTTCTTGCGCAGGGGTTGTTTTGTATGTTGCCAGCACGTCCCAATATTCCGTGTGATCTTGTGCCGATCAATTATGTTGCTGATGCAGTTATTGCGCTTTCAAAACAAGCACTCCCTTCAGGAAGTTGCTTTCATCTCTGTTCTGGAGTGGGGCGTGAAACCAATCCAAGAGAGATTCTGGAGATGATTGTCCACGCAGTCAATGCTTATCGGAAACGAGGGAAGGCTTTATTTCTTGCTCCGCCGATGATTCCTCTGGAGATAATTTCTCGTGCCCATGCCTCGATTACAGCGGCAAAAAGCAGTGTCATTCACTTTGAAAAGATGATCATGAAACGGTTGGGGCTTCTTGGTCAACTCTTGCCGCTATTTCCTTATATGGATAGAAATCCCCGATTTGATGTTACTCAAACTACCCAGATGCTAAACGGCATTCTTCACCAACCACCGCTCTTTCATGAATACGCAGAGAGAGTATTTCGTTATTGCCTTGATACGAACTGGGGCAGAAAGCTTCAGGCGGATATGGTGTAGGACAAAATTTTAGACTTTCATTTCTACGTCTTACTTCTCCTTATAATATCCTTATACTTAGTCTTAGAGCCTCTACAAAATGACGTTTCATTTCTGTCGTTGCGGGGCCGGGCGCCCCGCTCGCACAGTCAGGGGTTTTGCTATTGTTAGACGCTCTGAGACGTCTACGTATCCATGAGG
>CAZDIO010000049.1:0-21188 GCA_964505555.1 uncultured Bdellovibrionales bacterium | reverse complement strand
AATCTCGAATCGCTTTAGCAGTTACGAGATTGCTTCGCTCCGCCCGGCGGCCGGGCCTCCCGGCTCGCAACGACAGGGAGTTCCTGCTGCATCTAAAATGGAACCGCTCTAGATGAAGAATAATATTTGCTGTAAGTTCATTCTCTTCTTTTGCAAGTCTAACAAGTTTCTCAACAAGTACTTTATCCGAGAGTATCTCTAACTGAATGTTCATCTCTTTTCTCCTTTAGTTAACAACCAAAGGAAGTCTAACATGCCACTTTTTTCACCTACGTAATTGATTACCACGAAAAGAACTCACACCGTTTATTCGCGCCGACCTCAAAAAAGGCGGAGATGTGGGAAATGGAAGTTATGAAGCTCTAATGAAATGGACCCGCCTAGCCGGGAAGGTAGATGGTGCGGATGCTTCCGCCTCACTCTCACCTTACAGCCCAAAAAGCGCTGGCACTAGCTAGAACGCCCCTACGGAGAAATTCTGGCGTCAGAATTTCTTCCGCCTAGATCTCCCTACCCACTATCTAATCCCCCCTATTAAAAACCACCATCCTATGCTAATAAAAACTCCTTCAGTTACAAAACTTAAATACCTACAGGCAGTTCAGGAGTTCGGTAGTTTATATACAGTTAAAATGAGCAAGATGCGTCGTATTGCTTGGTTTTCTTTGGTGGGTGATGAGAACGCCTTTCGCACTGCTTTTTATAGCCGGGAGATGATTCCCCGACTTAAAGATCAATTTGAAATAGAGCTTTTTATTGGGGATGAAGATTATAAAAAGCTGGGTGAGGGGGAGTCTTCTCATGACATCTTTGGAGTAAAAGCATACCACTACCTTAGGGCATACTTAAGAAATTTAGAAGATCCCTTTGATTGTATTGTCTATCACCTAGAGGATCATCCTCGGGCAGATTTTGTAAGGAACTCTTCACTTGTAGAGCCGGGGATTATCTTTGCTCATGATATAGAGTTTCATGATCCCCTTGCTTATATTCATCCAGGAAAAGATGATCTTATTCCAGTTAGCACGCTAAATTTCCCAGGCTCTGTTATTGTTTGTAATAACGGTCAGGCAGTGTCCTTGGTTAAAGCACCCTCTGTCGATGGAAAGGTCGCACTTACGCCACTTCCTATTCAGAGAGAAGAAAGCGATGCGATCCTTAGATACAGAAAACAAGGACAGGCGTTGTTAGAAAAAGCAGCCTCTGAGCGGGTAATTGGCTTTGTTGGTCGGGAGGCTATTGAAGAGAGAGTTCTTCACACCCTTGAGGCGGTTACTTTGCTGTTAGAAAAAGATAGCCAGCTCTTACCGGTGTGGTTGGTGTTTTCTGAACTTGAAAAACAAAAAGCAGAGCAGTTAGTTGGCTCTCTTTCTCTTTCAAAGGCACTTTCTAAGAAGCTGCAAATCGTTTTCCCTCAAACACGAGAGGAACTTTTGTCGCTTCTTGCAGCAGTAGATCTTTTTTGTCATCTGCGGTTTGATACTGCGCACGCTCTATCGCACTGGGTCTTACAAGCGATGGCAGTTCAGACCCCAGTTATTGTGAGTAATGTGGGGGCTGCTACGGAACTTCCTATGGGAGTTGCACTAAAGGTAGTGCCCGGAGAAGGGGAGAGTGTAGCTTTGGCGTATACTATTAAGGAGGCGTTAAGCAATTCGGCGCTATATGAATCTCTCCAAAAACAGGCGCTTTCATATCTTGAGTTGGTGCATGATCCTGGATTAATAAAGGCAGATTTTGAAACACTTATCGAAACGTATCAAGAATATGTTGATACGGAGAGGGAGAAAAAAGGGGAAAAATATCTCTCTACTGAAAACCTCCTTGTAAGGGAGATGCTTGGTGCTTTTCGAACCGAAGAAGTTGCTACCCTGTTTCGAAACGATGCTGCTGGTCATAGCTCAGAGAATGCTCTTACTCACATCGGAGAGGCCGCGCTAAAGAGTTTTTCCTGGGGAAGTCGTTAGGAAGTAGTTAATCAATGAGCGAAACTCAAAAACAATCTGGAAAAAAGCTCGCCCGCTCCGTAGCGATGATCGTGCCCCGTTATGGAGAGGGGTTAGGGGGAGGGGCGGAGGCATTAATGAGACAGCTTGCGCTTGATATCGTCTCTCCAAAAGATTCTGGGCCACTTGTTGGTCGACTTGAGGTATGGACTACCTGTGCCAAGGATCATCGCACCTGGAATAATGAGTTACCGGCTGGAGAGACGATTGAAGATGGGATCACCGTTCGGCGCTTTCCAGTGGATACTCGCGATGTGGAGATCTTTCTTCGTCATGAGATCTCCATGCGTGAGGGACGACCACTTGATTCTGAATCCCAACTTGAGTGGTTAAAAAATAGCGTCAATTCAAGAGCTCTCTATGAGCATATCGCCCGTGTGGGGAGTGAGTTTGATCTTTTACTTTTTGCACCCTACCTTTTTGCAACTACTTTTTGGGGAGGGCTTATCTATCCAGAAAGGTCAGTGATCGTTCCCTGTCTACATAATGAACACTATGCATATCAGGGAGTGTTTCGGTTTCTTTTTGAGACTGTGCGGGGATTGATCTTTAATTCAGCACCAGAGTTGGAGCTTGCGATGGAGCTCTATGATATTTCTAATCTTGAAAAGAAGAGTGCTGTTGTGGGGATGGCGTTTGCTCCAAAAGAGATCCCAGCAAAGAAAAAACCTGCCTTAGAGAGAAAGCCATACCTTCTTTATTCAGGAAGAAAAGAGCGCGGGAAAAACCTTGATCTCTTAATTCACTATTTTCAACAATTTAAAGAGAGAACAAGTTCTACTTTGGAGCTTGTGATTATGGGAGCAGGGGAGATTGATTTTTGTAACCCACTTCCTCCCGGCGTAGTTGACGTTGGATTTGTTAGTGAAGAAGAAAAAGAAACGTTGATGTCAAATGCGTTAGCACTTTGTCAGCCCTCTTTAAATGAAAGTTTCTCTATTGTGCTCATGGAGGCATGGTTGATGGGCACTCCGGTCATCGTTCACGGGGACTGTTCGGTGACGAAATACCATGTTATGAAATCAGGCGGTGGGCTTTATTTTTCTAGCGTTGAAGAGTTCTCAATGGTTGTTCATAAGCTAGAAAAAGATAAAGATCTTAAGAATCAGTTGGGAGCGGCTGGAAAGAGATATGTCGAGGAAGAGTATTGTTCAGACGCAGTGATAGGGAGACTCTTTCGAGCGTTTGATAAATTTAATGTCCGTTATGAAGAAGGCCGAGACGAAACCGAATCTAAAAAAGTCGCTTCCCAGCTCGAAGTCCCCACCCAGTCAGGGATCTAACAGTCAAGGATCTAATAGCGATCTACAAATAAGAATCCTGGAACTTTGCGAGATTATTCATCGTGCAAACAGCGAGTATTATCTCGAGGACAACCCAACTCTCTCTGATGCTGAGTATGATCGGCTCTTTCGTGAGCTTGAACTCTTAGAGGAGAGATTCCCCGATCTTATTCCAGCTGATTCTCCAACAAGGCGAATTGGTGCTGAGGCAAGTAAGACATTTAGTCCGGTGACTCATCGTGAGGTGATGTTGTCTTTAGCAAACGCAATGGACATCGAGGAACTTAAAGAGTTTGATCGCCGTACAAGAAAGCTCCTTCAGGAAGAGGATCAGGAGCAAGATCTCTCGTACATTACTGAATATAAGTTTGATGGGCTTGCCATTGAGCTGGTCTATGAAGCGGGAGAACTTGTCGTAGCCTCAACACGAGGAGATGGGGTTACGGGAGAAGATGTTACCGCCAATGTGCAAACGATTCGTAATGTACCGAAAAAATTAAAGGGCAGTGCTTATCCAAAGCGGTTTGAAGTTCGTGGTGAGGTGATTCTCTCCAAAGAAGCGTTTCAGGCGTTAAATGAGACCCGACTTGAAAATGGGGAGGATCTCTTTGCGAACCCAAGAAACGCTGCCGCAGGAAGTGTTCGGCAGCTTGATTGGCGAGTTACAGCAAAACGACCTTTGGAGTTTTATGGATATTCTCTCTTATCTCCAGAAGGGGAGTTTGGCATTTCGCAACTTGAAAATTTACAAAAACTTGGAGAGCTTGGTTTTTCTATCCAGAAAGATATTTACGAATATGAATCGATTGATGGGGTGATTACGCAGTATCAAGAACTTGAGAGACAACGGGAGCAAGTTCCGTACGAGATCGATGGGTTGGTAGTAAAGGTCAACGTATTTTCACAGCAAAAATCCCTTGGCATTCGTACCCGCACCCCTCGTTGGGCGGTGGCGGTAAAGTTTCCCCCTCAGGAGGAATATACAAAGATAATTGACATTATTGTCCAGGTGGGGCGAACCGGGACTCTCACCCCGGTTGCGTTACTTGAGCCGGTGGCCGTAGGAGGGGTAGTGGTTTCTCGTGCTACGCTCCATAACCAGATGGAGATTGACCGAAAGGATATCCGAATTGGCGATACCGTGGTTGTGCGAAGACAGGGAGATGTGATCCCCGCGGTAGTGCAGGTGGTGGTAGCAAAACGTACCGGAGAAGAGAAAAAGTTTGTTCTCCCCGATCGCTGCCCCGTATGTGGAGGAGCAGCAACGAAACTCTCTGCTGAAGATGTAGCGATTCGGTGTTCAAACCCGCACTGTCCTGCAAAACTCCATGAGCGGTTAAAACACTTTGTTTCTAGACGAGCGCTTGATATCGAGAGTTTAGGTGAGAAGCTCCTTCAGCAACTTCTTGAAAGTGGTCGGGTAAAGAGGCTCTCTGATCTTTTCACGTTAAAACAAGAAGAGCTCGAAGCGCTTGAGCGGATGGGAGAGAAGTCTGCTTCAAACGTTATTCAAGCGATAGAGGAGAGTAAAAAGGTCTCTCTATCTCGACTCCTCTATGCGCTGGGCATCCGACACGTTGGCGAACGCACCTCAAGACTTCTTGCAGAAGCGGCGGGAAGTTTGGAAAAGCTTTTTCAGATGTCGAAAGAAGAACTTGAAAATATCGCTGAGATCGGACCAAAGGTGTCAGAGGCTATTTTAGAGTTTTTCTCCAATCCTGAAGAGAGAAAAAACCTTGAGGAGCTTCTTAAGCATGGATTAATTATTGTTGATGGGAAGAAGCAAAGCTCCTCTGGAGGGGTGTTTTCTGGAGAAACGGTAGTGCTTACCGGGACGCTTAGCTCAATGAGCCGTGACCAGGCAAAAGAGAAGATTGAAGCTTTAGGGGGGAGTGTTGGGAACAGTGTTACGAAGAGTACGACGTTACTGGTTGCTGGGGCTGATGCTGGGTCGAAGCTGAAGAAGGCACAAGAGCTTGGGATCAAAGTTATTGATGAGCAGGAGTTTGTTGAGAGGCTTGTGTAGCGCCCCCCTCTGTCCTTGCGAGCGAAGCGCGGCAATCTCTTTAAAAAGGAATTGGGAGATTGCCGCGCTTCGCTCGCAAGGACAGGGGGATAGAGCCGCTTGGAAAAAGGCTAGATCCTAATAAACCTCTCAAAGCCACTTAACTTTTAAGTAGATCAAAAAGTTTTTTCACTTCATTTTCCAAATGCTGAAGTGTTGATGAGTTATCAATAATAATATCAGCTCTCTTCTCTTTCTCCTCAATCGGATATTGAGCACGAAGTCTATTTTCAGCATCCTCCTTTGAGAGGCCATCTCGCTTCATAATGCGCTCAATGCAGGTTTTATTATCTGCCTTAATTAAAACTATTTTTTTAAATCCCATCGAATCAAGCTTCGCTTCAAACAGTAGAGGACAATCGTATACGTACAGCGGGTAGCCTTTTTTAAAGCCTACTTCATACGCTTCTTTTGCTAAGCGACGGATGGTGGGGTGGGTGATCTCTTCTAATTTTTTTCGCTTCTCTCCATCTGAAAAAACGATCGTTCCTAGCTTTTTTCGATCAAGTTCTCCGTCTGGGGTGAGTATTTCTTTACCAAACAGCTCAACAACCTGTTTGAGCCCTTCTGAGGACTTTTTAACGGCTTCTCGTGCTAGATCATCTGCACTGACGACATAAGCGCCGAGTTTTTTAAAAAGGGCCGCTACCGTCGACTTACCAGACCCGATCGTTCCAGTAAGTGCCACTGCATGTTGATGCCAACTTGTAGACATACTATGTTTCCGGTAAAGATTTAGCGTTTATAGCGCATGGTTAATTACTTGTAACTGACAATATAGCCAGATTAATAAAATAAAGAGAGCTTTGGAGGTTGTAATGAACCCTGATGATGAAGTTGTAGAGCAAAGCTCCGGACTACCGGATCAAAGCGATAGTGATGCTTCAAGCGTTTCTCCAACAGCCGCACCAGTAAATGGTGACCATGATGATAATTCTTTTGAGCATGAAGATGACGAGGAAGAGGTCGTAGTAATCGAACCAGAGCCAGAAGATGACCCGTTTTCCTCTGGAGTTTTTGATCTTGAACATGGAGCGCCTGTTCAACATTCTGAACAGGGAGAAACGTTACCGTGGCGATCGTATATCGATAATGCAAAAGATTTTTTCAACGCCGAGATCCTCTACCGCTTTGATATTTTGGGGAAAAAAGATCGAGACCTCCTTATTGGAAAGTATCGCTTAGAACTTAAGGGCTTTCGTGGAGGAGTGTGGACCGTGTCGATTGATCCCGATATTACCGTCGTAAACCGCCGCGAAGAAGCCGATGTGGTTATCGCGATGCAGCAGCATGACTTCATTCAACTAATTAATGGCGAGCTCAATCCGCAGCTTGCTGTGGTTGCAGAAAAGATAAAAATCACTGGCGATGTTCGTCGTGCAATCGGTTTCCAAAAAGTATTGGCACCGTCTGGGCATGATCAATAGTAGTAACATAGTTCGATTGCCAGAGTGGTTAAGGCGTCCTAGCGGTGCTGCACAGGAAACACATCAACTAAAAAAGCTTCTGCGGACGACGAAACTAAACACCGTCTGTGAAGAGGCCCGTTGCCCAAACATCAGTGAGTGTTTTAGCAGAAAAACAGCAACTTTTATGATCCTCGGTGATGTCTGCACGCGAGGGTGCAGGTTCTGTGCGGTGCAAACCGGAAAACCCCATTTCTCAGAGCACTCCTTTTTGGAAGAAGCAGAAAATGTAGCACAAGCAGCACTACAGTTGGGATTAAAATATGTAGTGGTTACTTCGGTTGCCAGAGACGATCTTCCAGATGGGGGAGCTTCAGGGTTTTGTTATACGATTCGCGCACTCAGGCAAGCTATCCCCGGAGTTTCTGTTGAGGTGTTAATTCCAGATTTTCGAGGAGATCTCTCCTCTCTGTTAACGGTAGTTTTAGAAAAGCCAGATGTGCTCAATCACAATTTAGAAACCGTTCCAAGACTCTATCGCCGCGTCCGTCCTGGGGCGGTGTACAAACGCTCGCTTGAATTATTACAGCGAGCAAGAGAGAAAGAACCAACCCTGATTACAAAAACGGGGATCATGTTAGGTTTGGGAGAGAAGAAAGAAGAGGTGCTTGAGGTAATGCAGGATGCGGCTGCTCATGGGGTGCAGAGTTTTACCGCAGGTCAGTACATGCAACCAACAAAGGGACACCTTCCCGTAGTTGAGTATGTCTCTCTAGAGGATTTCTCCTGGTATGAAGAGAAGGCTCGAGAGATCGGGTTTCTAAACGTTTTTATCGGTCCTTTAGTGCGAAGTAGTTATCATGCGGATGAAGCGGAGCGAGTTAAAAACATTCAACCAGTAGAGGAGTTGATGTGAGCTCTCAGCTATTAGAGGAGATCCCCCCACGTTCATTTCGTATTGATGAAATGGAGCCCTATCTTCTTGGAGCGCTCTCTGAGCAGATTCAAGCAAAGCGGCAAAGTGGGGAGGATGTTATTGATCTCAGTAAACTAAACCCCTCCTATGGTGCTCCCCATGTGGCGGTAGAGAGTTTGATTCAGGCCGCACTCAAGCCATATCATCATCGCTACTCCTCTTCACCGGGGATCCGACGTCTTCGTGAGGTCGTTAGTGCGTGGTATGAAAAACAGTATAGTGAAAACTTCTCTCCAGAATCAGAGATCGTTGTCACCTTTGGAATTAAGGAGGGACTTTCACACCTTCTTTTGTCGATGATCTCCCCAGGAGAAACCGTTTTACTTCCTACTCCGAGCTATCCCATCCACCGTGCTGCGGTGTTTATTGCTGGGGGGAGATGTGTTGATCTTCCTTTTTTTACCGGAGAGGAGAAGGAAACAAGAGTACTTACTGATAAGAGCGAGGAGTTCTTCTTTCAGTTAAAACAGCAACTGTATAACACGACCCCACGACCCCGGGTGCTGTTACTGAGTTTTCCTCACAATCCAACGACTACGGTCGTCACCCCTTCCTTTTTTAAACGACTGATAGAGTTTGCACTTTCTGAAAATCTCTTTGTCATCCATGACTTTGCCTACGCTGGGTTTACCTATAATCAGTATCAAGCCCCCAGTATTTTACAGATTAAAGGAGCTCGCCAAACAGCCGTGGAGTTTTTCTCACTCTCTAAAGCATATGCGATGCCGGGGTGGCGGGTTGGTTTTTGTCTGGGAAATGAAGGGGCAATTTCTAGATTAAAAAAGATTAAAAGTTACGTTGATTTTGGAATTTTTCAGCCGATCCAGATCGCTGCGCTGAAGGTATTGTCAGGAACAAATGACTTTTTCAAAGAGCATGTTCAATCGTATCAGCTTCGACGAGATCTCTTTTGTGATGAGTTGTCTGATCGGGGATGGAAGATTCATAAACCTCAAGCGCTGCCCTTTGTCTGGGTGGAGATCCCAGAGAGCTTCCGCGAGGGAGGGAGTGTGGCGTTTTCAAAACAACTTTTAGAACTTGGAAACGTTGCGGTCTCACCAGGTATTGGATTTGGAGAACGTGGGGAGGGGTATCTTCGCTTCTCTCTTTGTGAAACAGAGAAACGGCTCTCTGCTGCAGTTGAGGTAATGTCGCGGATTACAGAGCAATAAATACTGAACAATAAATTATTAAACAATGAAGAAGTATTTATCTATCTTTTATTTCCTACTGAGTGTTTTCCCTGCACAGGCAGGAGCACAGACAAGCGATTGTCCGCTGGCGATGAATGAGATGAAGCGGGGTATCCTTCTTTCAAACGGCTCAAAAGAGGAGGAAGCCTTTTATCGTAAAGCCATCGAGCTTTGTGATAAACTTGCTGAAGCGCACTATAGCCTTGGGGTGAATCTCAACAAACAACAACGATACCGTGAGGCTTCTGAGTCGCTAAAGAAGGCGCTCGATCTTCACCCTGATGCACGATTTTCGCTTGCCTATGCTGGAACCTTAACAAAGGAGGATTCCTTACAGAAAGCAGAGAATGAATATAAAAAGATCATTGATGGGGACTCCTTTAATAGTGAAGCGCTCCAGGGGCTGGCGATCGTCTATGAAAAACAGGGCAAACTCCTTGAGGCAGAGGAGTTAATTCGTCAAGCAATCCAAATTGATCCTACAAACGGGACCGCCTACTTTAATCTTGGAGTCATCCTTGAAAAGCAAGGTCGTATAGAAGAGGCGGTTGTTAGCTATGAGACTACAAGTGAGAAAGAAAGTAATGATGCTCGAGCATATATCGCGATTGGCAGAATTCACAGTGAACTAAAGAACTTCGAGAAGGCGGAGAATGCTCTCCTAAAAGCAGTTGTTCTCTCACCTCAAAATCTTGATGCTTTGGTTACGTTAGGAACGCTCTATGAGAGAACAAAGCGATATCCAAAAGCGATAGAGACATTTGAGAAGGCGTTACAGATTCAACCAGAGAATCCACAAACACTGGTTAATCTTTCTATCGTTCTGGTGCGCACGGGAGAAGTAGAAAGTGCGATTACAAAGTTAGAAAAAGCGATACTCCTTGATCCAAAAAACAGTAACGCTTACAGCGTTCTTGGCTGGGCATATCTTGGACGAAAAGATCTTGCCCAGGCAGAAAGTGCTTTAACAAAAGCGCTGGAGTTAGAGCCAAAAGATGCATTTCTTCAAAATAATTTGGGAGTGTTTTATGAGATGAAAGGAGAGGTCGAGAAGGCGAAGCAAGCGTTTCGGGAGGCAAGTGATCTTAATCCAAACCTTGAAGAAGCAAAAAGCAATTTAGATCGGTTGAATAAGTAAGGGAGGGGGAGATATCTTCATGTATCGAACAGAGCTGTGTGGGTTGGTGGGTGCTTCTCATGTCGGAAAAAAAATTACTGTTAGTGGTTGGGTGCGAAGTCGACGTGATCACGGTGGATTGATCTTTGTAGATCTTGCCGATTATACAGGGATCCTCCAGGTTGTCTTTATTCCGGAACATGCTGAGGTGTTTAAGATCGGCGAGACCCTTCGTGCGGAGTATGTAATCCAGGTTGAAGGAGTCCTCGAACGCAGGCCAGAAGGAACAGTCAATACTGATCAGAAAACAGGAGAGGTCGAACTTCGGGTTACGCAGGGTCAGATACTTTCTGTCTCGCAACCGGTGCCATTTGTTATTGATGATGAGACCGATGCCAAAGAGGAGCTTCGTCTCCAGTACCGGTATCTTGATCTTCGTCGACCACGAATGCAAAAAATACTCCGGTTACGTCACCGGGTGTATCAGGCAACGAGAGCATACCTTGATAAAAATGGGTTTTGTGAGGTAGAAACCCCGATCCTTACAAAAACAACCCCCGAAGGAGCACGTGATTTTCTTGTCCCCAGTCGGCTGATACGGGGAGAGTTCTATGCGTTACCGCAATCGCCGCAACTGTTTAAGCAGGTGTTAATGTGTGCGGGGCTTGATCGCTACTATCAGATCGTTCGTTGTTTTCGAGACGAAGATCTGCGAGCAAACCGTCAGCCGGAGTTTACGCAGATCGATATCGAGATGTCCTTTGTTAATGAGCTTGATGTTCAGAATTTGGTTGAAGGGTTAGTCAGCACTATCTGGAAAGAGTGCCTCGGAGTAGAGCTTCCCACGCCGTTTCCAAGGCTTGATTACGACCAAGCGATCTCGCGCTTCGGAGTGGATGCTCCGGATGTGCGTTTTTTACTTGAATTACAAACACTCGATGAAACCCTCAAAGGTACTTCGTTTGGCGTATTCCAAAACGCCCTTGCGGCTCAGGGAACAATTAAGGGGATAAACGTTACAGGTGGGGGAAGTTATTCTCGTCGAGAGATAGAGGAGTTTGAGGCGTTTGTTGCACCGTTTGGCGCAAAGGGATTGTCGTGGTTAAAGAGCGAGGGCGGCGAGCTGAAAGGCCCTGTGGCTAAGTATTTAAGCGCAGCCGAAGTCGAGCAGCTAAAAAGTAAATTTTCAATCCAAGATGGAGATCTTCTCCTTGTTGTTTGCGGTCCAAAAAACGTGGTGAACAGCTCCCTTTCCGCGCTCCGGTTACATATCGGAAAAGCTCGAAATCTGATTGATCAAAAGAAGCTCGCCTTTACCTGGGTGGAGCGCTTTCCACTTTTTGAGTATGACGAGACTTCAAAACGTTTTGGAGCGGTGCACCATCCATTTACCTCCCCATTGATAGATGATGTTTCTTCACTCCAGAAATCTCCGGAGAAACTCAAAGCACGAGCTTACGATCTTGTCCTCAACGGACAAGAGATCGCCGGGGGGAGTATTCGTATTCACCGTCGGGATGTTCAATCTGAGGTGTTTAAGCTTTTGGGAATCTCTGATGAAGAGGCGACGCAGAAGTTTGGTTTTCTTCTTGATGCGTTATCATACGGTGCTCCACCGCATGGAGGAATCGCGGTGGGATTAGATCGGTTAGTAATGCTTCTTGTCGGCACTGATTCTATTCGTGATGTCATCGCTTTTCCAAAGACCAGTAGCGGTGCAGACCTTATGGTTGGCGCACCATCGCCAGCAAGTGATGAGCAGCTAAAGGAGCTTGGGATATCGCTTCTTAAGGGTAAGACCCTTTAACGAGGTGAGCAGTCGTCTTCCTGTCGTTGCGAGCCGGGAGGCTCGGCCGCCGGGCGAAGCGAAGCAATCTCTTAATACTCGCTAAAAAGTAGAAGAGACGCATTTCACGTAAAAACCTTTGTAAATAAAAGAAAAAATAGCTCCGGTCGAGGAGCGCTTTGGTGCGCACTCCCCGACCGGGTATGGGCTATTTGGTTACGTTGACAAACTGCCTGCTTGGACTAGCACGTATGGTTTGTAGAGACTTTTGCTTCCGATGATCGTACATCCTGGATATCTCCGTGGGGGTGGTGTTGCCCTTTCGGTGTTTACTGACAGGACGCGGACCTGCTCTTCCTGTTTAGTATGGTCGTATATTACAACCACTAATAACCTACACCAATTCCTATCGACATAGACTTGCTGACACTGTCGAAGATGACGTGGCTCGGGTCGAAGGGTAAAAACGCCCCTTCCAACGCCGGAGCTAAGTGCTCCCATTATAAAGGAGTGTGAAGCAAGTGGTGCGCTAAGACGTCGTGAACCCACCTCAACGCCCTGATTCATGATTGTTTTGAGATCAAGAACCAGAGGTGGTGAATCAAAGGGGGTCAGAGACAAATTATCCTTCGACGGTCCATTAAGCCAGAAGAGTTGGTTGTCGTCGCGAAAGAAGCCCTGACATTGCGTTTCCCAGGAGAGTAATTGAAGTGACTGCTCGACGGGGATTTGCCGGGCCAATGCCTGAAGAAACTGTTCACCATGCACCGCTTGTAACGCTTCCAAGGCAGAGTTCCCGCTTGATGAGATAAAAAGCGGTGGATTTTTTTCCAGCGCTCGTCGGATCAGTACCCCGACGTTTTTGTGAGCGTCGACCCATGAAACGTGAGGTTGTCTTTCGATAAGAATGAATCGGACGCCATCTGCCAAAGTCAGAGAGTTGATCCACCACCTGCCGTGAGCCCATGTTGCAGCTTCATCGGCAAATTCTCCCATTACTTGGCAGAGTTCCTGAAGTAGTTGGGGAAAAGCACCCCCAAATATCGCTGGTATCTCCGTCGCACTGGCCTTTCTTATTCGCCACTGAACGAGACGTCCCGGAAATGGATCTCCCGACACCTCTTTCACTTCAAAAAAACCATCCCGCGAGATCTCGGTTGAAGGTTTTAGTGTCAAGACGCTTGAATTTCCGATGTGTTCTCCACCGATGCACCTTATGTACATGGTATAGGAAAACGCATCAGGGTTTGGATCGCCAGGCGAAGCAAGCGGCTCGAATGTGATCGCTAGGTTTCTTTTGATCCATTGAGAAACTTCGGGCACTGATCCGGTAACGTGATCGCATGTGCGCTCCCTCAACGGTGCACCGCAAAAAAGATTCGAGAATCGACTGCGAACGGCTCTTCTTGACACCGATTCGGCGATGTAGATACAGGCGATTTCTCCATCGGGGTTTTCAATGTAGATATTCTTCTCACCAAATCCATCGGGGAGGTGAGGGAGAATAAAAACCCGCTCGGGATCGACATGAAACTTCGAGCAAAGAGCAGAGAGCCAAGGTTGGCCGGTGGCAATACGCGGCTTCTCAAGGAGAAGTTTGCCTTCGCTCTCCACAAGCGCATAAATTCCAGGAAGTTCGATCGTAAACTGGAAGTTATCGGTGGTTGCTGATGCGTCTGAGGCGGTAATTTGCACCGAATCAAGTGAGCTGCTGGTCGCAATTTCAACCACCCAAAGCTTCTTAAATGAGGGTCGTAAGATCTCGTCTTCTTTACCGAGGTCTCTATCCGTTGAGTCTCGGAACTGCTCCGGGTTTGTGACAATTCGAAAGGCATCCGTTACTTCAAACCAGAACCTATGTTTTCGTTTTTTCGTAGCCATAGCACTGTCCTTTTCTGCTGAATGATCCAGCAAAAAACCGTGTTCTCCACCGGATGATCCGGTTTCAAACATCGCTCGACATAAAACTTTCTAGCCTCATGTCAGTCTAAAGACTATTCCCCCCGCTTTGCAGGCAAGAACGAACGAAGAAGTGCTTTTTAAAGAAGTACTTCTCCGTTCGTTCTTGTACAAATTACAAGGGAAAAAGATGAACAGACTAAAAAAACGAGATGAAGATAAACCTTTTGTGAAATGCGTTCTCTTTTATTCGATCCTACTGAGAGTTTCAAAAACTCTTTCAGAAGCACGAAGAGGTTACTTATTTACAAATATTCGCAATGAAATACTGAATAAAAGAGAATCGCGATTTATCTACTGATATAGCTATGAAAAAGAATTAAGGTAAAATTTTTGAACAGAAAAAGATGTCTTTTAAGGGAGATCGACTACTCTTCCTCATCATCCTCGTCTTCTTCCTCATCATCATCAGCATCGTCGTCATCAAGATCGATGTCTGATTCTTCGATGTCGTATTCGTAGTCCTCATCTTCATCTTCAAATGCAGATGGGTCGATCTGCTCGAGGGCTTCTGTCAAACAGGAGAGCATCGATGCAAATTGCGAGGTGTTAAATCCTTGTTCTTCTACCGCGCTGTCGATTGAGGTTTCTAAAACTTCGACTAATGCATTATTGAGCGCGTCTTCATCTTCGCCATGCTTTTCAGCAAGACCTGATGCTATTTCGCTGTAAGCTTCGATTAAATCCATTAAGGCTTGATCGAGTTTGGAAGTCGAATTTGCCATATATTTAAGAACTACCTCTTTTTCGTTTCCTTTTAGTAAAAAGTCGCCTAATATCCCGTCACCAAAGATTAGCCGTAGAAGATATAGGATGCAAAGACTGAGTCAACTATTTTTTTCGCTCTGTAAACCCGATAGACGCCATGCGTTTATTAAGAGAGAGATCCGTTCAGGTTGGTCATTAAAAGCGGGATTAGTCTCTTTGCTCTTTCTCTGTCAGGCCTGCGCTCAATACTCCGCTACCGGAGGGCCAAAACCGCTAATAAAATCACCGCTTACGACTGAAGTTGGTGCACGATTTGAGCCGGCGCGGATGAATGCAATCGCCATATTACCAATCCAACCCTCTCCCGAGGTATCGGAGAGCATGATGGCAACAATGACAGGAATGCTCCTTGATGCGTTTCAGTTAAAAAGTAACGTCGAAATTGTAAATCTCAAAAACCCAACTTTGTTTGAATCAACTTTGAACAAGCTTTCAAGTAAGAACCTAACCCTTTCAGAGCAAGCCAAAGAATTTGGTGCTCAAACCGGCGTTCACGGAGTTTTAGTTCCAACAATTAGCCACTTTCGGGAGTCCAGCGGTGGTCGACTAGGAGCGGATGAGGGGGCCTCGGTAGGATTTAAGTTAAAACTTTTTGATACTAGAAGTGGAGAGGTTGTTTGGAGCGCAATTTACGAGAATGCCAATGCGCCGTTAAGCGATAACCTGTTTACAGCACCAAGAAAGCTCGCAGGGGGCATTCAATACAAAAGTGCTGATAAATTAATAGGTGATGGTTTTTTAAAAGCTGCTAGTAATCTAGAAAAACTTCGTTCTGAAGCGATCTTTTAATCATCTTTTTTTCTCTGGTTTATAATAAATATATCTTCTATTCTTTTCTCGTTTAATTAAAGATACCTGATTGCAGGGATTTTAATCTGAGGAATTTTGGCACAATCACAACGTAAACGACGGGTGGATATTCCGCGGCGAAAAAAATCCGAGGAGAAAGAGGCTGCGGAAAAAGCGTTAAGCTTACGCAGTGACAGTTTAGCGGTATTCTTTCTGGGAGGCGGTTTTTTTGTTGCATTCTCCCTCTACTCCTATTGGTCAAAGAAGTACGGCTTTGTTGAGGATGGTTCGAAAGATCTCAACTCCAATGTGATGGGTATTTTCGGTGCTTATGTTTCTCAGGCGCTTGATTCTCTTCTTGGGTGGTGTGCGCTCGTAACTATCCTTTGGGCATTTCTTGTCGCCCGTCGAATCTGGGCTGGAACTTCACCACTGGCTGCAGAAAATACAGTTCTTTCAAGAATCGGAGCGATGATTGCCTCATTCATGATGCTCGTTTCAGCGGCGACGTTTGTTACGGTACTTGTTGGCCACAAGGGGGGAGGAAAAGTTGGGGCGTTTTTTGCGTATACTCTCATTCCTTTTGTCAATGAAGGTGGTACGCTCTTGATTAGTTTTTTTGCATTTATCCTTTCCTTAGGGATCGCTACCGGAGTGGGTGCGGCAAAGATACTAGAACTCTTTCGTTTCATTGGGCAGGTTTGCCGAGAACTTCTTGCTGATGCCTGTTTTCTTTCAGGAAAAGTGCTTCAATTTTTCAGTAAATCTCTTTATAACGCCACCCGCCAGGTTCTCTCTCAGATAACGATGTTTCTTAAGGTGGTGCTTGCCTTACTTACAAGTCCTGTAGGATCAATACGAAAACTCATTCAAGGAACACCGATCGTAAAGGGTGTGCGACCAGCACAACGACGAAAGAAAACCACAGAAACCGAGGAACCGTACGTTCTTGGAAAAAAAGAAGATGAGGATCCTGAAGAAGAGAGAGAAGAAGAAATAGGAGAGGAAGAGAGCGAAGAGGCTGCGGAAGTAAAGGTATCTCGAGGTGCAGCTTTCCCTCTCCTGACAAGAAGATTAGAGCGTTCCAAGCAGCAGAAAATTATAAAGCGAAAAGAGGAGAAGAAAAAGGCGAAAGACACCGAGAGAAACTTTCATCTCCCCCCGCTGGATGTTCTTGTTGCGGGAGAAAAATTAGTCGTAAAGGGTCCAAACGATAGCGAGCTTATTAAAAACTCAAAACGGCTAGAAAAAACCCTCAAAGATTTTCGAATTGGTGGTCGAATCAGTGAAGTTCAGCCGGGGCCTGTTATTACACTCTACCACTTTGAACCTGCGGCCGGAGTAAAGGTTCAAAAGATCGTTACCCTTGCAGATGATATCGCTTTGGCGCTCAAAGTTGCGAGTGTTCGTATCTATGCACCGGTGCCAGGAAAAGGGACTGTTGGAATCGAGGTGCCAAACGCTCATCGGGAGATTGTAAGACTTCGAGATGTGCTTGCTGCTCCGCAAATGACGCAGGCAGACTCTGTCCTTGAGCTTGCAATTGGAAAAGATACCTTTGGGGATCCTTACGTGGCGGATCTGGCAAAGATGCCTCACCTGCTTATTGCCGGAGCTACCGGGACTGGAAAATCGGTTTGCATTAACGCGATGCTTCTGAGTTTACTTTACCGAAATACTCCAGAAACTCTCCGCTTAATCATGATCGATCCCAAAATGCTTGAGCTCAGCATTTATGAAGACATTCCTCATCTCTTAGCCCCCGTGGTTACAAATCCCAAAAGGGCCCGAGGGGTTTTATTCTGGGCAGTCGAGGAGATGGAGCGTCGCTATCAAGCGATGAAAGACCTCGGAGTGAGAAATCTTGCCAGTTACAATCGTGCCGTGCTCTCAGGCGATGCTCAAAAATCAGCAAGTCGGATGCGAAAGCAAGTTGGTGGGGAGGATGTGATTGAATTGACGGAAGAAGACGTCGTTGCTGTTGGTCTGTCTGATGCGATTCTTTCAAGAAGCACGGACGAATCCCTTGGAAACCCTACAACAGAACTTTCTGGTTTTGAAAAACCATTACCACGAATTGTAATCATTGTAGATGAGTTAGCGGATCTCATGTTGACGGTGGGTCGTGAGATCGAAGAACTCCTTACGAGGCTTGCCCAGAAGGCACGCGCAAGCGGTATTCATCTTATCCTTGCAACCCAACGACCCAGTGTAAACGTCATTACAGGGCTTATTAAAGCAAATTTTCCAGCAAGAATCTCTTTTCAAGTTGCAAGCCGAATTGATGCGAGAACAGTGATGGATACTTCAGGCGCTGAGAAACTTCTTGGGCAGGGAGATATGCTCTTTCTTCTTCCAGGCAGCGGCCGGGTGCGCAGACTTCACTCTGCGTTTGTCTCTGACAAAGAAGTTCAAGATGTTACGGAATGGATAAAGAGCCAAGGTCCACCGGATTACGATCCCGATATTGAGGCGATGATCAAGCGTATTGAGGAGATGGAGAAAAATGTAGAGATGATGCCGGGGATGGAGGATGAGCTTGATCCCCTCTATGACCAAGCGGTGAGACTCGTCCTTGAGAAAGGGCTTGCTTCAACTTCGATGGTGCAGAGAGCCTTTCGTATCGGATATAACCGTGCAGCGAGAATTTTAGAGATGATGGAACGAGAAGGGGTTGTCGGTCCTCAAGATGGGGCAAAACCACGAGAGGTCTTAGTTCCTTCTCATTAGTTTGAATATTTTTTTCGTTGCTTGAAGTTATTTAAATGTTAATCTTTCTTTGATATTGCGATCTTTGATATCTGCTTTCTTACCTGATCTAAATATTTCGAAAGCTAAATTCTAGTAGTTTTATAATCTTGCCTTAGAGTAAGAGGAGCAGGTGCTTTTCTCTACTCTTGGGGCGTTCCAAGGGTAGTGGAGAGTGGTTTGGTAGGAGCATTGCCATGAATCGGCCGGGTAGTGAAGACTCAGGGATGGGTGCAGAGACGAAGAGCGGTTTCCCAGTTATGCTTAAAGGAGTTCGATGTTTGGACAGCGCTGGGGGGTTCTTCATCAAGGAGCAGGAAGAGATCCCCGTGGTCTCTGAGCCGGGAGAGGTCAGTTCGGTTCGGATTACGCAAGCAGTAGCTTCGGGTGCAAGGCTAAGCGATTGATCGGATCTGCTTTTTTGCTCGTCGGCGCCGTTCTTATTTGCCGGCGCCGACGAGCATGTTCAAGGGCTCTCCTTGAGAGAGGTTACAAAACAACGGATAATGGATAGCCCCAAGAAGTATTTTTTAAAACTGAGAGTCTCTAACGAAATGACATTCGGTTTCATTTTGTTTTAGCGAGACTAACTCAAACCCTCGTTCTGCAGGTCATTTGCAACGAGAGAGCCTAATTCTTCCTCCCGGTAGTGTTGCCGGTTTGGCCACCAATATGATACTCTATCTCCTCCTTTTAACTAAGAACTGGAGTCTTTTTTGAAACACCATTGGTTATTGAGATCCGCAGGATGGCTTATGTGTTGCCTTGTGGAGATATGTTTTTTCGTTCCAAGCGAGAGTGCCGCGGTTACTTTTGATTGTGCTAAAAACACAGCGATTAATAAATCAGAAGCCGCTCAGTACTTAAAAAATGTTCAGTCTCGATATAATTTGATTACCAGCCTCACGGCACAGTTTATCCAGAAGTCTCAATTTGTAGCCGGAATGGAGGTAGAGGAGCAGAGCAGTGGAACACTCTACTTTCAAAGGCGAGCAAAGATGCGTTGGGAGTATAAAACTCCGACCCTTCAGCAGTTTGTTAGTGATGGTGAAACGGTGTGGTTTTATCAACCGGAGTTAAATCAGGTGACACTCCAAGATGTTACGAACTCTTTTGATTCAGAGCTTCCTGTCTCTTTTCTTATTGGGCTTGGGAACCTTGAAGATGAATTTCAGGTAGCAAAGGCTTGTAAGGATTCACAGGGGATCGTGCTTGAGCTTCAGCCAAAAAAAGCACAGGCCAATCTCAATGTCTTTCATCTCGTGGTCGATCCAAAAGATTTCTCTCCGATCGGTGCAAAAGTGGTTGATGCTGGAGGGAACGAAACTACCATCCAACTGGTGAAACGAGATTTTAATAAAAAACTTGCAGAGACGCTTTTTACCTTCGAAATTCCTCGTGGGGTATTACCTATTGATAACCGACAGAGTATCTCATTTTCTAATAACGCTGCTTCTAGTAACTCTGCGGTAGCCGAAAAGAATCTTCTTCCAAAAAATAAGTAATAGGTGTTTTCATGGCGAATTCTCATCTGGTAGTTTTGGGAGATAAAAGCTGCGATAGCGGTGAGATCCGAAACGCCCTTCCTGCAACACCATCAAAAGCAGCCGAGTTTTCTGGAAATGTATGTTTCGTAACACTTGGTTGTGCAAAAAATCAGGTTGATTCAGAGATTATGCTTGGAGCTTTTCGAAAGAAAGGCTTTCGTGCTGTGCCTGATCCGGAGCAAGCAGAGGTGATTGTGGTTAATACCTGCGCGTTTTTACAGTCTGCAGTGAAAGAGGGGATTGATAGAATCTTAGAGCTTGCCCGGTTTAAAGAAGAGGGAAGATGTCGAAGACTCGTTGTTGCGGGCTGCATGGTGGAGAGGTATCGAGACGAGCTTCAGAAGGAATTTCCAGAGGTTGATCGCTTTGTTTCCACTGATGAACTTCTTGATGTGGCCGAGGAGGGATCAACGACGGCGGCATGTCTTGATGGGGCGCGGCGGCCATACTTCCTCTATGATGAGACGATGCCCAGAATGCTCTCTACGGGGTCTCATTTTGCCTATGTGAAGATATCAGAAGGTTGTAATCGACCTTGTAGCTTTTGTATCATTCCAAAAATTCGAGGTAGCTTTCGTTCTCGGGCTCGAGCATCAATCGTTGAGGAGGCTCGGGAGCTTATCGAAAATGGAGTAAAGGAGCTAAACTTTGTTGCTCAGGATCTTACGGCGTATGGAAGTGACTTTGAGACAAATCGCGGAGTGCGATCGGAGTTGCCTGAGCTTTTGAATGAAATCTCACTTCTTCCTGGCGATTTTTGGGTAAGACTCCTCTATGCATACCCCATTGGAGTAACCGAGGAGCTGATTACGCAAATTGTCTCATCTCCTCGAATTTGTAACTACCTTGATCTTCCCCTTCAGCATATCAGTAACGGTGTTCTTAAGAGGATGAATCGCCCACTCGGAGAAAAGGGCACAAGAAATTTAATTGAGATGATAAAAAAGATCGCTCCCGATCTGCATCTTCGCACGACGTTTATTGTTGGCTTTCCTGGAGAAACAAAAGAAGACGTAGAGATACTTTCTCGATTTGTTTCTGAGGGGTATTTTACCCATGTCGGAGTGTTTAGCTATTCTCAAGAGGAAGAGGCCAAATCGTTTCATTTTGAAAATCAGGTAGAAAAGGCCGAAAGAGAAGAGCGACGAAGTCAGGTAATGTTAGCCCAACAAGCAGTTGTTGAGAAACATCTCTCAGCGTATCTGGGAAAAAGTATTCAAGTGCTTGTTGAGGGGGCACATAGCGATACGGATCTCTTACTTGTTGGGAGAAGCGAGTGGCAAGCTCCAGAGACAGATGGTGAGGTGATCATCAATGATTTTAATGAGGTCTGGAAGGAGGAAGGTCAGGTCGAGAAACTTCAGGGATCTTTTGGCACGGTAGAGATTACTGAGGTGGCTGGATATGATTTGGTAGGAAGGCTTAATAATCTTAGCACTTGAAACGTCTAGAGCTGTTCCACTTTAAGTGTGGCAAGAACCTTGTCGTTGGCAGGGAAAAGAAAAAAAAAACAAACCAGAAGATAATTGTTATAATTGTAATACT